>JBGSTR010000288.1:0-7786 GCA_041736365.1 Chromatiaceae bacterium
TCCGCGAGCGGATGGGTCAGGCGGGCGTGGAGACGAAGAATCGGCTCGGTGCCGCGCGCGAAAAGGCCTGGCGGCTGGCTCGGCGAGCCGGCGACATGACGGCCTCCACGGGCCGCTCCGCGCTCGATCAGACCCGCGGGATGGTGGAGCAGTACCCGCTGAGCCTGATTGCATTGGGGATCGCCGCCGGGACGCTGTTGGGAAAGGCGTTGCCCGAAACGGAGGCCGAGAACCGACTGATGGGCGAGACGAGCGATGATGCAAAGGCCAAGGCGAAGGAGGTGCTGAACGAGCAGGCCGAGCGCGGCAAACGTGTGGCATCGGCCGTACGCGACGCGGTGGCCGAGGAGGCGCAGGCCCAAGGGCTGACCGCCGAAGGGATGAAGCGGCAGGGCGAGGATCTGCGCTCCAAGGCGGATCGCGTCGCGTCTGCTGCTCGAGGTCAGGCCGAGAAGGAAGGACTCACCGCCGAGGCGGTGCGCGAGGAGATCCATGGCGTCGCCGAGAAGACCGAGCGGGTCGCCCGTGCGGCTCGAGACGCGGCGAAGCGCGAGAGCCACAAGGACCGTTCTCGCTAGACCGGTCGGATGTCGCTCCCATGCCCCGCCGTGGGAGCGATCCGAGCTCGGCCGATCCGGCGGCGCCCGGATCTCGATGCAGCAGCGAAGGCGCGCCGGCGGGTGCGCCTTCGCGTTTTGACGCCGGGAGCGCAGAAAACGTGCACGATACTGCCGACGGACGAGACGAGGTGACCTGGTGGAGACGAAACCAAACGAGAACGATGGGAGTGGAGCAAGGATCGGCCGCCACGCGAGATGGCCGGGACAGATCCCACCGTCCGGCTGGAAGGACGTATTGCTGCGCGTCTGGAGGCGAATCACCGACAACCACTTGGACCTTGTATCCGCCGGGGTCGCCTTTTATGGATTGCTGGCGCTGTTCCCGGCAATTGCGGCAATGGTGGCGGTCTACGGCCTGGTATCGGACCCGGCACAGGTGAGCGCTCAGCTCTCGTCCCTGCGTTCGGTGCTCCCACCCGACGCCTATCAGCTACTCGACGCGCAACTTCGAGATCTCGTGAGCGCCAATTCCGGGAAGGCGCTCGGGGCCGGTCTCGCGGGTGCGATCCTACTCTCGGTCTGGGTTGCCACGCGCGGCACGAAGTCAATGATCATCGCGCTCAATATCGTCTACGACGAGGATGAAAAACGCGGTTTCCTGCACCTGAACGCGGTGGCGTTCGCGATTACCTTGTTTCTCATCATTCTCTCCGTCGTGGTGATCGGCTTGATCGTGGTACTGCCCGTGGTGATGACATTTATCGGGCTCGGGGGAATGGCCGACACCCTCGTCCTGGCATTGCGCTGGCCGGTATTGGCCGCCCTGGGGGTAGCGACCTTGGCGGTGCTTTATCGCTACGCCCCGTCTAGGCACGAGGCTCGCTGGCGCTGGGTTTCCTGGGGATCGGGCTTGGCAATTGCCGTATGGTTGGGGGCGTCCGGCTTGTTTTCCTTTTACGTCTCTCACTTCGGCAGCTACAACGCGACCTATGGGTCGCTCGGAGCGGTCGTCGTGCTGCTTCTGTGGTTATACCTGTCCGCTTACGTCGCCATCCTCGGCGCCCAGGTCAACGCGGAGATGGAGCGGCAAACCGAGTGCGACACCACAATTCACGGCAATAAACCACGCGGAAGCCGCGGCGCCTATGTGGCCGATCATCTGCCCGATGACGGTAAAACCGCATCCTCCGCGAACGGATGACTCGCGTTCATTTGGAATACGATTTGCATCATCATAGCTACCAATGCAGTTGTTTCATCATAGGAGCTAATTATGGCCGTTACCGCAACCGATCCCCTGAAGATCATTCTAGCGATCTTGCTGCCTCCGGTGGGTGTTTTCACCGAGGTTGGCTTAAAAGCCCAGTTCTGGGTCAATATCCTCTTGACCATCCTGGGGTACATTCCGGGAATCATTCACGCGCTCTACATCATCATCAAGCGCTGAGCAAACGCTGATTAAGAACCGTAGGGTGGATCAAGCGAAGCGGATCCACCTCCGCGGCATTGGTGGAACCGCTGCCGCTTGTTCCACTACACGTTCATTGGTGGTAAATCTAATTGGAGACATCGCATGCCAAAGAAGAATCACGGTCCGCACATCAAAGACGACGATCGTTACGAGGCGCTGAGGCGCAATGGTGCGAGCAAGGAGAAGGCCGCGCGCATCGCTAATAGCGACGCCTCCGCGACAGGCCGGCGGGGCGGCAAATCGCGCTCTTATGAGCAGTGGAAGAAGGATGAGCTCATGGCCAAGGCTAAGGACGTTGGGATACCCGGCCGGTCCCGGATGTCCAAAGGGGAGCTGATCGACGCACTCCGGGACCATTGATCATGCCCCAGAGTCGGCTGGCCGCCGGGGCGGCGACGGATCGCCCCGCCGGCGGCCCGCGATGATCGGCTCCGGCGGAAGCCGGCCACCCCGGCTTCAAAGACTAAAACCGATCGCGACAGTCCATCGGCAACAATAGGGAAACTGTCGCCCCACCCCCCGGCGAGTTGGCGAAGCTTAAACAACCCCCGAGGCCACGGGCGAATCGTTCTACGCTGCTGAGTCCAGATGCAGTGCTGGGAAGGGTCCGCACCCCTCCGTCCAGCAACGTCTGCGGCAGACCGGGGCCGTTGTCCTCGATGCGGATAGCCACCCGATCGTCGTCCCCGCGGCAGGTGACGGTAACTTCACCGGCAGGATGCTCCGCAAGCGCGTCGGTGGCATTCCGCACCAGGTGATAGATGCTTCGTGTCAAACCGCGCTCGGGCAACCGGCACCATAGATCGGGTTCCAGACAAAGGTGAAACTCCAACTCCTTGGCGGTCTGGTACTGCAACAGGTTTACGAGCGAATGGGCTAGGTCGCTCAGGTTGAGGCGCGCGGGCGCATCTTCACCGTCGAGGATGTGATCCACCGCGCTGGAGAGCGCGGCGGTGAGGCGATCCACCTGGCTGTTGATAAGCTGCAGCCGCTCGCGCTGTTCCGGATCCGTCGTTTCAAGAATCAGGCTCCCGCAAACCGCCGCGATGGTCGCGAGTGGGTTGCGGATGTCGTGTGCGATATCCATGGTCGTTTCCTTGACCGCGGCGACCTTTTCCAGGTGTGCAAGCTCTGCGCGCTGATTGAGCAGCGACCGCATTTGGTCGCGGATACCCTGCCGTCGCAGGTCATCCTGATCACCGAAAATCGACTTCGGGTCGGGGACGTTCATGATGCTGGCGAATGCTCGCGGACGGTTGTTGTTTCGGACGTGGTGGGAGACCGATATGGCGCCGGTGAAGGTGCCATGGGCGGATTGCGTCCGGTTGAATTGTACCATTTTATCCTGCCAAGCTGCCTAACCTACTGGTTGCGTTCGCGGAGTCCGGCGTCGCTGGACGCGGGTCAGCCGCTGCCGCGTTCGCATACTAGACGTCCCGCCCCAAACGGGGCAATTCGTACGAGTACGCAGGAAGGTCAGCCCGCGGGCGGTACCCTCTCCCCTGCCCCCGCCGCTCGCCAACTTCTTTCGTCGCGCGTGCGCATCCGTTATTGTCGGACTCCACCGCGTCCATCCACACCGCGCCGCCGTCATGGCGAGCAACAGGATCAGGGGAACACCGGAATGCGCCTTACCGTTGTCGTCGCACTCCTGGCAATCAATGGCCTGGTGTTTCTGATCGAGGTCGCGGCCCCAGGGCCGCTGGTCGAGTGGTTTGCCCTCTGGCCTATGGGGCTCATGGCGGCGGATTCGACCATCGGCGCCTACCCCTTTTGGCCGTGGCAGATCGTTACCTACGCCTTTCTGCACGGGAGTGTCCTGCACCTCGTGCTCAACATGTACGCCTTGTGGCTGTTCGGCTCGCGGCTGGAGCAGACCTGGGGCGGCCGTGCCTTCGCGACCTACTATGCGCTGTGTGTTGTCGGCGCGGCGCTCACGCAGTTGGTGGTATCGGAGATCGCCCTGCTGCAAGGGGCGCCCGCCTATCCGGTGCTCGGCGCCTCCGGCGGGGTCTTCGGCGTGTTGCTCGCGTTCGGCATGCTGTTTCCGGAGACGCGTCTGTTCCTGCTGTTCCCGCCGATCCCCATCAAGGCGAAATGGTTCGTGATCATCTATGGCGCGATCGAGCTCTTTGCCGGTGTGACCGGCACGGTCGAGGGAGTTGCGCATTTCGCCCATCTCGGCGGGATGCTGACCGGCTGGCTGCTGCTGCGCTACGGCCGGCGCTGAGCCTTGGGCGCCGCGCCACGAAACGGTTCCGGCCCGGCCCGGCGACTAATCTGAAGCCGTCTGCCCGTAGCGCGCCATTGCGTCCAACACCTTTTCGTAGCCGGCATCGATCTGGGCGCGATCCTGTTGATTCGTCAGCGACTCCTTCGCGTCCGCTACGATGAGCCGAGCATGGTGCCCCAGCACGTCCCGATCTTCCCGGCGCCGGGCACGCGCGGCGATGTCGGCGATCGCATCCAGCAGGCGGCGTGAAACCGACGGGCTGGTGCGACCGTAGACTCGAATCGAGGTAAAGGCCGCGTCGGTGATATCGCTAAAGAGCGTCGGCTTGGCAATGATGCGCAGTCGCCGGTCGCTGTCGCGCAGCAAGCCTACCGGCTTGGGCCGCTCCGCCAAGCTGCTCAGCGCCGCGCCCAACCAATCCACGCATACCACGGCGGTGTAAGGGTCGTTGATCCCCGGCGACAGTGCGCGCACGGCGATTTCCGCGAACTGATCCACCGAGTGCTGGATGTCCTGCCGCGGCGTGCGTTGGCGACCGAGGATGAACGAATCGCGAACCGTAGACAGCAGCGAATCATCGAATCGATCGGGCGGAATGACCTGTGCCAACACATCGCCGTGGGTGACGAAGTCGCCCGGGCGATGCGGTAGGCGCAGCACCAGGTCGTGATCGCTCGCGATCGGCATCAGGGTGTCGAGCTCGATCGCTTGCAGATAGCCGCTGTGGTGTGCGTGGACGGCCACCGAGTCATCTTCGAATCGCCCGAGCGAGGGCTCATCCTGCTCGTCGCGGTCGCCGGGTTCGTCAGGCGCTTCGTCCGCTTGCGCGGCATCCTCCGCCTCCTCGCCCCGGGTCTTCGGGTATAGCCGGTCCAGCGCAGTCTCGAACTCGGTGGCGACGGTGGCAATCACGTACTCGGCGCGAATCGAGAGGGAAACGTGATGCACGAAGTAGATCAGCACGCCGAGACTGAATACCGCGAGGGCCAACCCGACCGTGATCGAGATGAAGGGCACGAAATTCGTCTGATCGACACTGCGCACGGTACGCAGCACCAGGAGGCAATACAGAAAAGTCGCGACAAAGGTGCCAAGGACCACTTGATTTCCGGTGTCGCTCATGAAGTTTCGAAGCACCCTCGGCCCAAACTGGGACGATGCGAGCTGCAGGGCGACGATGGTGATCGAAAACGTGACCCCGGCCACGTTGATCATGGAGCTGGCGATGGTGGAGAGGACCTCGCGAGCGCCGTCCGCTCCGCCCGCCCAGATCCAACCGACTGCATCGATCCACTTCTCCTGTACATGTTGGTCGAGATAGACGGTCAGCACCGACAGTAGTATCGCCCCGGTGGTCATCAGACCGGGGACGAACCAATAGCTGGTGCGGGCACGGTCCCACCAAATGATCAATCGCGTCTTCATGTAGGCTCCAAATCAGCGGGCGCGACACAGGCGCCCCGGGGGAAGCTCACCGGGCGCACGTGGGGCGCGGGGGCGGCGGGAGTCATCGACGACGGGCTACCCGGCCGCACGAACGGCATCCGCCAGCTGCTCCTTGGTCATGGCGCTGCGCCCCTCGATACCGAGCTTCTTGGCGCGCGCATAGAGCTGCGCCTTCGACGCACCTTCGGAATCCGACTCTTTGGTTGACGTCGGTCGGTCGCGTCGCGCCGATTGGCGGCGCGTCCCGCGCCGGCTACTGCCCTCGGCCAGACTGCGTTTCAGCACCTGCATCAGATCCACGACCTGTGCCTCCGGCTCCGGCTCGTCCTCGGGTGGCACCTCGGGAACGGCGTAGACATCGGTCCCGGACTGGAGCTTGCGCTCGATCAATGCACGCAGCCGTTTGGCGTAACCGTCGGCCAACGCCGCGGGCTCCAAGTGGTCCAGCTCCAGGGCTTGTATCTCGCGGGCGGTGGCGGTTACGCGCGCGGCGTCCGGCTGGCGAGCCGGCGGCAGACCCACGTCGTGGGGCGTGCGCAGATCTTCGTGGAAACGCAGGGTTTGAAGTCGCAACAGGCTGCGCTCACCCAGGATCGCCACCAGATACTCGGTCCCGCGCATCACAAAGGTCGCGATGCCGGCACGCCCCTCCTCCTCCATCACCCGCGCGAGCAGCCGGTAGGCCTTGCTCGCCCCCTGCTCGGGCGCGAGGAAATAGGCGCGCTCGTAGTAGATCGGGTCGATCTCGCTCAACGGCACGAATCGCTTGAGGTCGATTTCGCGCGATTTTTCCGCGGCAAGTGCCGTCAGCTCGTCGTCGTCGACGGTCACAAAGCGTTCGTTCTCCAGCTCGTAGCCGCGCACGATGTCGTCCGCCGTGAGCGCCTCGTCGTCGCGTGTGCAGAAGTAGCGTCTGGCCAGCGGAGTCGCGTCCCGATCGACCATGCGCAGCGCAACCCCCGCGGAGCGTTGCGCGACGAACAGATGAACCGGGATGCTGACCAATGAGAACGCGATGGTGCCCGACCAGAAGGCATGTGGCTGCCCGGCCGCGGCGCTTGCCTTCTTTCCCTTATGCCGTGACTCAGGCACGCTTGCGCTCCTGTTGCAGGCTCGCCTGCAGGGCGCTTGCGAGATCCTCGACCGGCTGTCGTTTGCGCACCGGCAGGGTGCTGATCTTGCCGCCGCTGGCCTTGGCCTGGATCAGGCTCTCCACTCGGGCGCGGTAGGCATCGCGATATTGCTCGGGCTCGAAGCTGCCCGCCAGCATCGACATCAACTGCCGCGCCATTGCGACCTCGCGCTCATCGAGCGCTGTGCCCGCGGGTACGTCCAGCGCCTCCACTGCGACCACCTCCTCGGCGTGGCGCAGGGAGATGAGCATGAGGGCCCCGGCATGCAGGCGCAGGGCGCCGAGATACTCCTTGTTGCGCATGACCCAGTGCGCGAGACCCTCGCGTCCGCCTTGCTGGAGCGCCCTGAGCAACGCGAAGTAGGCATCCGCGCCGCCCTCGTCCGGACCCAGGTAGTAGGGCCGCAGATACAAGCGATGATCGATCTCCGCCGGCGGATAAAAGGCGAGGATGTCGATGGTTCGAGAGGGCTGCGGTTGTGTGGCGTTGAGCTCGTCCTCGGTGAGCATCACCAGCGTGCCCTCCGGCGTGACGAACGCGCGCCGGGCGTCCCGATACTCGACCCGGTCCCCGCTCTGCGGATTCATCAGCACCTGCTTCACCGGGGCCTGGTCCTTCGCATGGAGCAGCCGAAAATGGACGCTGCGGTCCTGCACCGCGGCGTATAGCTTGACGGGCACCCGGATCTCGCCGAAGCGTATCACGCCCTTCCACATCGCCCGCGCGGCCATTACTCCCCGTCTCCCGCGGCACACTCCGGACACAAAACAATCCGCTCGTCCCGCACGATGATCACGCACTGCGGACAGACGGGGCGATCGCAGTGCGCGCAGTAGCCGCTCACCTCGATGCAATACCCGTGGAAGCAGAACCCGCACGCCTCCGGGCCGGACTCCAGCAGCCAGGCGGCGGGCCGGGGCAAGTTTGCGGGCTGCTTCACCGG
>JBGSTR010000379.1:0-4225 GCA_041736365.1 Chromatiaceae bacterium
AGGGCCACCGCCGTGGCGGTCCTAGTCCTTCGCCGGCGTCGCTCAACGCGCTCAAGGGCCGCGCTCAGGCGCGAGACGGTGGCGCTCAGGCGGGAAATGTCAGAGGCAAAATCGTCGGGCATAGGAGATCCTCATCGTTAAACTTCGCCGGCTCCGAGGTGAGCGGCACGGTCGTTTGGATGTTCGTCGCGTTCCTCGTACTGCTGTTCGAAATCGGCGGCATGAACGTCCTCGACAGCGACGGCAACGTAGGTTTACCCCGAGCAAGGCCGTGGCAGCCGCAACCAGTGAGATCCGCGACGATCATCGCGCCGGCACCCGCCAGAAGGGCCCAATGATTTGCTCAAGGGGCCGCCCGGGCTCGTTGGGCCGCAGGCCATATCGCAGCATCGCGATGATGTCCGCGCTCACCTGCGGATTGGAAGTGAGGTAGCTGTGCCCGAAGAAGTCGGTCGTCCCACGGACCTGAATGATATTGACTGCCCCCAACCTGCCGATCGCTTCGATCTGATCGGGAGTGAACAGTGTCGTGTCGATGCGCCCGAGCCGTGCGATGCTGCCGACGATCCAGTCCGCGGCTGCAAGGGCCTTGTCGTCGGGCGAAACGTAGACTGTGACCTCGAGGCCGGGTGAAGGTGGGATAACGGCGCCTGGCCTCGGCTTTCCGCCGAACGGTAGGTCAGGATCCGAGAAGACTCTAAAGATCTTGGTCAGGGCAACGTCGGCATCGATGTCGGGAGCCACGAGGACCACGTTGCCAATGTGAAACTCGCCGGCGGGCGAGCTCCGGAGACTGTAGGCCTCGGCGCTAAGCTCCGCCAGCGCTGATGCGAGCGTAGCCGCCCCGCGGCTATGGGCGAGAAGATGAATCCGGCGAACCCCGGGGGTCCCAGCAATGATTCGAATCGCCTTCACGAGGTCCGCGATGGCGTACTCGGCCGACTCCCGGTCGACTTCATAGCCGAATAGAATGCCGGCCCGTCCGCCCGCTGGCCAAGTGAAGATACCGCACACGAATTCGCGTCCGAGGAAGTGGCAGAGCTCGCCCATCGTCAGCGCGGCATCCTCGAAGCTGGTGTTGTAGCCGTTGACGAACAGCACAACCTCCTGGCGGCGCGCGACACTGATGCGCCTCGCAATCTCGGCCTGCAATTGCCGCTTTGCCCTTTCATACGCCCCGAGGACGGCCGGTGCACGTACCATTCCTTCCGGAACGGCCGCGAGCTCGTAGGGTATAGGTGGAAACCGGCCCTCTTCCTCCGTGCGCCCAAGCTCAAGTCGTAGGGCTCTCGCACGTTCCGTGGCGGTGCTTTCCCTTACGAGTACGTCCCAGGAAACGTCTTTCCCGAGCTCGACCATCACCGATCCGAATGCCATCGAACGCGATCGGCCGGCGACTGATGGACGCGTCGCTGAAGAGCGGCTTGGCGTTCGCGCCTGCATAAAGCGACGGAGTTGGCATTAGCGTGTGGCTCGTCGCACAACCCGTCAGAACGAGCGCAATGGCCGCGATGACGACTCCTGCACCTCGCCTCATCCGCCCCCGCCTTGGTCCCGATCTCCGAGCACGCTCAGCCATGGCTCCGCACCAGGCGATGAAGTGTCGGCAATCTGGGCCACGGAGTCCCCTCATTGCGTATTGATCGACACGCCCCTGCGTCGTTCCAATTGACCGGCTCGCCTCATCGCATCGGTGCATCATGCCACGCCCGCCGCGGCGGGCGGGACCTCCGGCTTGATACGGAACCAGGCCACGTAGAGCGCCGGCAGGAAGACCAGCGTCAGAACCGTCGCGACTGTGAGACCCCCCATGATCGCGTAGGCCATCGGACCCCAGAAGACGGTCGGCGCAATCGGGATCATGCCCAGGGTGGCGGCAGAAGCGGTCAACAGGATTGGGCGGAAACGCTTTGTGGTGGCCTCGATGACCGCATCCCAGGGGTGGAGCCCCTGCGCCTTTTCGTTCTCGATCTGGTCGATGAGGATCACCGAGTTGCGGGCGATCATGCCCGTCAGGGCGAGCACACCCAGGATCGCCACGAAGCCGAGCGGCTTGTCCGAGAGGAGCAGCGCCGCGACGACACCGATCAGACCCAGAGGGGCCACGCTCAGCACCAGCAACAGGCTGCTGAAGCTCTGGAGCTGGATCATCAGCACCGTGAAGGTCAGGAGAAGCATCAGCGGCATGGCCAGCGCAACCGAGATCTGCGCCTTGGTGCTTTCCTCCACTGAACCGCCAGTGGCGATGCGGTACCCGGTCGGCAGGCTGTCGGCGAGCGCCCCGATCTTCGGCGCCAGCGCCTGCTCCACCGTGGCGGCTTGCGTGCCGGGCGCGACGTCGGCCTGCACCGTCACCGTGGGTTTCCTGTCCCGGCGCCAGACGATGGGGTATTCCTGGCCGTAATCGATCGAGGCAATCTGGCTCAAGGGGACGGTCTGCCCATTGGGCAGCGGCACCTGAAGCGTTCGGATGGTTGCCGGCGACATGCGTTGCTCGGAGGAGGCCCGCACCAACACATCGACCAGATAGATGCCGCTGCGCATCTGGGTGGCGGTGATGCCGGACATGGCCGCGTTCACGGCCTCGGCGAGGCTCTGGGAACTCAATCCCAGCAGGCGGGCCTTGTCCTGGTCGACCTGGATCCTCACCCGGCGCGCCGGCTCGATCCAGTTGTAGTTGACGTTGCGGGCGCGCGGGTCGGCCGCCACGACTTCGGCGACCTGGAAGGCGATCGCGCGTACCTGCTCCGGGTCCGGTCCGCTCACCCGGTACTGGAGCGGCCATCCCACCGGCGGGCCGAGCTCCAGCGGATAGACCCGGCCGACGACGCTCGGGAAGTCGTTCGCGAGCGCCAGCTCCAGTCTCGCCTTCACCCGCTCGCGCTCTTCCAGACCTTTGGTGACGACGACGGCCTGGGCGAAGAAATCGTTGGGGAGCTGGACGTTGAGCGGCAGATAGAAGCGCACGGCGCCCTGCCCCACGTAGGTGCTCCAATGGTCGACGTCCTGATCGCCCTCGAGGAGCTTGTCCAGTCGGGCCGCGACGTCCTGCGTGGCGTAGATCGACGCGTTCTCGCGCAACTGCAGGTCGACCAGCAGCTCGGGCCGGTCCGAGGACGGAAAGAACTGCTGCGGCACCAGGCGCGTGCCGTAGAGCGCGGCACCGAACAGACCGAGCGTGACGCCGATGGTGACCCAGCGCGCCCGCATCGCCACCGCCAGGAAGCGGCGGAACGCGCGCATGAAGCGGCCAGGCTCCCCAGAGTGAGCCGCCTTGGGCTTCTTGAGCATCCAGACGCCGAGCAGGGGTGCAAACACGGCCGCAACGACCCAGGAGGCAATCAGCGCGATAGCGACGACGGCGAAGATCGTGAAGGTGTACTCGCCCGCGGCGCTTGCGGCGAAGCCGATGGGGACGAACCCCGCGATCGTGACGAGTGTGCCGGTGAGCCGCGGATAGGCGGTCGAGCTGTAGGCGAAGGCGGCGGCTTGCTCCTTCTCGTCGCCGCGCTCGAGGCGCGTCACCATGGCCTCGATCGTGATCATGGCATCGTCGACCAGCAGGCCCAGCGCAATAATCAGGGCGCCCAGCGAGATGCGCTGAAAGCCGATATCGAATACCAGCATGGACGCGAACACAGCGGCAAGGACGAGCGGGATGGAGACGGCCACCACGGCGCCCGCGCGCGCACCGAGGCTGACCAAACTGACCGCAAGGACGATGGCGATGGCCTCCCAGAGGGCCTTCAGGAACTCATCTACCGCTTCCTCGACGGTGACGGGCTGGTCGGCGACCAGCGTCGGCTCGATCCCGATGGGCAGGGTGGCCGTGATCTCGCTCATAGCCTGCGCGACGTTGCGCCCGAGGGCCAAGACGTCGCCGCCGGTGCGCATCGCGATGGCGATCCCGATGCCGTCCTGGCCGTTGACGCGGAAGATCGGCTGCGCGGGGTCGGCCGGGCCGCGCGTGACACGCCCAATGTCCCCCAAGCGGATGGTGCGGCCATTCGCGACGAAGTTGACGGCCAGGATGTCCTGCTCCGACTGGAAGGCGCCCGAGACCCGCACGAGCATCTTCTCGTCCCCGGTCTGTACCACACCGGCGGGGGTGACGGCGTTCTGGGCCTGCAAGGCCGCGATCAGCGCAGAACGGTCGAGGCCGAGGCCGGCCAGCTTCTCGGTCGAAAACTCCACATAGATGCGTTCATCCTGGGCCCCGAGGATG
>JBGSTR010000404.1:0-1980 GCA_041736365.1 Chromatiaceae bacterium
CCGCTTGCCGTCGCTGCCCAGTCTGCCGGTGACCGCCTTCGCGCGCTCCTTGGTGCCGCGCTCCACCAAATCCTGGAGCGTGATGTCGCTAAGGAAGCCGAAGATCTCGTCGCTTAGCTGATCCCAGAGCTGATGGGTCAAGCAACGTTGCCCGTCGCGGCAGTTTTCGCGCCCGCCGCAACGGGTGAACTCGACCCACTCATCCACGGCGCAGATGATGTCGGCGATCGAGATATCGCCGGCGGGCTTGCCCAGGTAGTATCCACCACCCGGACCGCGTACGCCGCGCACCAGCTGCTTGCTGCGCAGGGCCGCAAACAGCTGCTCCAGATACGATAGCGAAATGCCTTGATTCACCGATATGTCGGCCAGCGTCACCGGGCCCGAGCCCGAGTGAAGGGCGAGATCGAGCATCGCCGTAACCGCATATCTACCTTTGGTTGATAATCTCATCGTTTAGCCGCCTGCAAGTTGATGCCCAAGTCCGAACAAAGGACTGCGGGGGGGTTGCCGGACCACTTTGAGTAAATTAGTCAACAATAGCAACATTTCAACGGGGGGCCGCAGAAACTCCTCGCGCCCAACCGAGAGCGCCGGCAATGCGGCGCGGGATCGAAGGTTCTTTGAACGCGCGGCTCAAGCCGGGTTCCGGATCGTCTCGATGAAAACGCCGGGGTTGCATCGGTTTCGATGCCTCGAACGAGGCGAACCGATTCAAGAAACGCCGCGACCCGGTGCGGACCGAAAGGGCCGACCGGATCGATCACTGAGCGGGCGAAATCGAAGCGGGCAGCCGCGGTCTCCTTGTCGCGGTCCGAGAGGCGCGACTCCGCGATCGCTCGATCTTCTTGTCACCTAAAATCTGTTTGAAAGTACCGAGCCATTCCTGGCCCGGACGCGAAACGCAGTCAATCAACGTTCCTAGATACAGGAATAGAGTGCGTCGTCGTCGGCGTGAAGGGGCGATACCTGGGCGTGAGGACCAAAGCGGTGCCCCTGCTGCAGGCAGAAGCGTAGCCATTTGGATAGGAAAAGGTTCGCTCGCCACTTATGCGCCAGCGCCGGGGCCGCATAATTCGCGCGCAACGGAAGCACGGTCTGCCGCAGATCGAGGATCTCGACTTGGCGCGCGTCATGATAGCTCCGCAGATGCGCATCCGGCTCCGGCCTTAGTCCCGGGGTGTCGTTGGAGGGGAAGTAGTAGGTGAGGCGCAGCAGCGTGGTGTAGGGCGATTGCTCCTGTACCGCGAGATGTAGATCCGCGCCGCCCGTGCGCCGGGAGTGCAGCACGCCGCTCGCATCGCGCAGATTCGGCGCAAGTCGCATCAGCAGCGTGAAGTTCTCCTCGCACAGCGCCATCAGGCCGCCTACGGTGGGACGCTCCAACAGGAGTCGCGAATCGAAGCAGAGGCGTCCGGCCTGCATTCCGCCGCTACCGGGCGACCGAACCGGCCGTCGATTGCAAGCGGACCGTCTTGCGTGGAACGCGCTTCACCCTGCGACGGCTGCCGGTTGCATGGTTCATCGACGAGTGGCCGTCAGGCCTGCGCGCTCTGCTGCTCGGCTATTTGACGCTTCACCTCGGCCATGTCGAGGTCCTTGGCCTTTCCGAGCAATTCTCGCAGCGCGCCCTCGGGCAGCGCGCCTGGCTGGGAGAAAATGATGATCTGGTCGCGGAAGATCATTAGGGTGGGGATCGAGCGGATCTGGAAATGCATTGCGATCTCCTGCTCCTGCTCGGTATTGACCTTGGCGAACACCACGTCGCCGAAATCGGCCGAAACCTTCTCGAAGACCGGCGCGAACGAGCGGCAGGGACCACACCACGGGGCCCAGAAATCCACGATCACGAAATCGTTGTCCGCGACCGCCTGCTCGAATCCGCCCTTGTCTAGCTCTACAACTGCCATAACGTCATACCCGATCGAATTTGGCCCGATACTATCAGAAACCGGGGACCGCCGTAGTGCCGCCGGCGCG
>JBGSTR010000411.1:0-1794 GCA_041736365.1 Chromatiaceae bacterium
GGAAGCCGAGCAGCTCGCGCGCGGTCGGCGCGAGCAGGGACTCCTCCGGCAGGCTGGTCCCGAGTCGCCTTTCCACCCGTGCCAGCAGCTCGGAGCGACCGAGGCTGTCGAGCCCCAGGTCGGCCTCGAAGCGGGTGTCCAGGTTGATGCCGTCCGCCGGCGTCGGTAGACGCGACTCGCGGACCAGGTCCCGAAGGATGTCCAGCAGCAGTGCCGACGGGTCGGCGCGATCGGCTTCGGAGGTCATGAGTAGTCGGAGGCTCCCTTCTGCCCTTCGCAGTGTTGGGGCAAGCCTTGGGAGTATGCAACGGCCGGGTAACCGGCGTCGCGCCGGATTGCCGGTTGCCGGTGCGGACGGGTCGCGAGCGACCGAGTCGACGGCGGTCTCGTGCCGCTTACACCGCGGGTTTGTCCCGGCAGGCCGAATTCTTATAATAGTAAGGTTTGCGTCAACCGGAGACGAGCGTGCAGTCAGCCGAATTTCCGCGTGTCGAGGCGCGCATCGAGGCGATGTGCCAGAAGGGCTGCCGTTCGGTACGGCGCGCAATCGAGCTGCTTGAGCAGGGCGATGAGCTGTCCGAGACCCACGGTCTTACGCCTGAGGAGCTGAGGGTTCTTCTCGTCGAGCTCAAGCAGATCATGGCGGTTTACGGCGAAACCTGCCGTATCGACTGAGCTTCCCGCGCCCGCCTTGCCCGAAAAATTGCGTCTGGTCCGCCGGGCCGGCGCTCCGCCTCGTCCGACGACCCTAGGAATCCCCGAGCCAACCATCGAATGATCACGATTACCGAGACCATCAGCCAGGAGCTTTCGGCCCGCGCCGCCCAAGTCGAAGCGGCCATCCGCCTGCTCGACGAGGGTGCCACGGTGCCCTTCATCGCCCGTTACCGCAAGGAGGCCACCGGCGGTCTCGACGACATCCAGCTTCGGCACCTGGAGGAGCGGCTCGGCTATCTGCGCGAGCTCAACGAGCGGCGAGATGCCATCCTGCGGAGCATCGAGGAGCAGGGCGTTCTGAGCGACACCCTACGCGCCGAGATCGAGGGCGCCGAGACCAAACAGCGGCTCGAGGATCTTTACCTACCGTTTAAGCCGAAACGCCGCACCAAGGCGCAGATCGCCCGAGAGGCGGGGCTCGGGCCACTGGCGGACGAGCTGCTGGATGACCCGGCACGCGATCCGGAATCGACCGCCGTTGCCTACGTGGACGCCGCCAAAGGTGTCGCGGACGCCGCCGCGGCCCTGGAGGGTGCGCGTCAGATCCTGATGGAGCGCTTCGCCGAGGACCCGGCGCTCGCCGGGCGGCTGCGCGATCATCTCTGGGAGCAGGGGATCCTGGTGTCGAGCGTGGTCGCCGGCAAGGAGCAGGAGGGCAACAAGTTCGCCGATTATTTCGACTACCGGGAGCCGATTCGGCGCATCCCCTCGCATCGCGCGTTGGCGCTCTTTCGCGGGCGCAATCAGGGTGTGCTGGCCCTGGAGCTGCTCTCCGGGGAGGGTGAGGACCCGGACGCGACGTGCCGCGCGATGATTGCCGCCCGTTTCGGGTTGCGCCATCAGGGCCGGCCGGCGGACGACTGGCTCGCCGAGACGGTCCGCAAGGCGTGGCGAGTCAAGCTGCTGACGCGCCTGGAGCTGGACCTTAAAGGCCAGCTTCAGCAGGCCGCCGAGGAGGAGGCGATCCGTGTCTTTGGGCTCAATCTCAAGGCCCTGCTGCTGGCCGCCCCGGGCGGGCGGCTGCCGACACTCGGGCTCGATCCCGGTCTGCGCACCGGGGTCAAGGTGGCGGTGGTC
>JBGSTR010000414.1:0-3135 GCA_041736365.1 Chromatiaceae bacterium
GGCGGCATCGCCCATGTCGCCGGCGCCCGCGCGCGCCTGCTCCGCCCAACCCGACATACGCGCCCCGGCACGCGATGCTGTATCGCTCGCGGAATCGCTCCAGCTCGGAGCCTGGTCGCCCGGGGCGGTTGGCCACGCGGTTCGACGACGGTAGTTCCAGTACTCTTCTTCGCCCAAGTCGTCGTAGAGGACGCACTCGATCTCGTCGTCCTCGAGCGGATGCTCGGCCGTGAGATACCTGGCATACAGGTCCGCGAAGTCCTCGGCACCGTGACGGTTGGCGGCCGGTGCAGCGGAGCGCCGTGTCTCCTGGTTCTGTCCGAGCATTAGCCACGCCAGGCCGATGCCGGTCAGGGCGAGCGGCAAGGGGTTCTCGCGCGCGGATTGCGCGAGGTTTCCCAGAAAGTCGCCCGGGGTTGTTTTCATGTACTGAAGCCCGCGATCCAGGATCTGACCGGGAGAAAGTTTTCGCTCCAGCTCGGAGAGCGTCTCGTCCATCGCATTGCGATGCCGCTCGATCTCCGCCTGGATCTCGTCGATGCTGCGACCCCCATTCGTTCCGCCCCCATTGCTGCCGCTGCGGGCGCTGTCGGCCGCGTAGTCGCCCTGCCGTGCTTGTTCGCTATTCATGACAATTTCTCCCGCAACATTTGTCCGTCCCGACGAACCTGCTCCACGGTGCGGCGCGGAGTCAGCTTATGGGCCTTCAACTTCGAGCGACCATTCGCCAGAATCATGCCGCCGATGATCATCACCGCGACGCCGACCACCAACGGAGAGAGCCAGGCGTGATCGGCCGAAAACACCTCCATCAGCCAGAGCACGACCGCGTCGAGGAAGACCAGGAATCCTCCGAAGAGAACCAGCGCACCGGCCCCCTGATTGGTGATGCCGCTTTCGAGATCGGAGAGCTTCTCCGCGACCTCGTTCTTGGCCAGTTCCACCTCATCGCGGACCAATGCCGTGCTTTCGTGGGTAAAGTCGCGAATCAACTGGGGGATCGAGCGGCTTTGCCGCTCGAATTCCGCTCGACTTTCGTCATTCATCTTTCATCCTCCTCGATCAGGGCTGCCCAACGGGGGGCGACGTGGTGGGCTCCTGGACATTGGGCCGATAGCCGTACCCGGTCCCGGTCCTATAGCCGCTTCCAGTCCCGTATCCGGTCCCGGTATTGGCCGTTGGAGTGGAGCTCATGAGAAACCGGGAGAGCAGAAAGCCAGCCACAACCGCCCCACCAAAGGCGACGGCCGGCTGTCGGCGTGCATAGTCCTCCGCCTGCGACCAGACCTCTCCCAGGGAACGTCCCTGCATCCATCCGGCGACATCTCCAATCCCGGCAGCGACCCGTCGGCTGTAGCTCGCCGCCGTTTCCTTGCCCTCCGACTGAAGCGAATCGGCTGCGGATTCCAGGGCGCCCGCAAATGCGGCAACGTTTTCTTCCAGGCTGCGGCGCTGCTGATCGGCAAAGGCCAGCGCCTGCTCGCGAGTGCCTTCCATCGCATCCTTCGCCTGGTGCACGGCCTCTTCACCCAGATTACGGGCCTCGGAACGCATGGTCTCGGCCGAATCCATCGCCGTCTCGCGGATTTCATCCGTCATCGGGCGCTCGGTTTTCCCGGGCTGTCCCGCTCCAGGCGTTCTTGTACTGTCTGTCTCGTTCATCGCGACCTCCAAAGTCGTTCGTTTGAAAGACGCGAAAGCTATTTCAAGTAACGTGCCCGTTTAGGCGCGCCGGAACCCCTCGTGAAACCAGCCTTTTTACGTCGGGCGTAAGGGTTCTCGCCGCGGCGACTGGGGACGTGCTTGGAAGCTTCGGTTAAGATCGGGCGCCGTTGCGAGTTCTGCGAGGCACCAACGCGGGATCGTGCGCGCGCAGGTGCGACCCTGATGCGGCCCGATCGGAGGCGGCGCCGACGGCTGAAATACCCCGCGCGGGGTGGCTTTCACCCGATCGGATCGGCAGGTCGAGTCAGGGGCGTCGCACTGACCGGGGACCTGCTCGAACGGCCGGTGGGCCTTGAGCTCGAGGACATATGATCGATTCACGGCGCAGAACGGCGACAGGCGAGGCGGAATCCGCCGTTGGCGAGATAATGACCATGGTGCAGCAACCGGCGCTTCTGAAGGTCGCCACCTACAACGTCCATCGCAGTATCGGCACGGACGGTCGACACAACCCCGCGCGCACGGCCGCGGTCATCCGCGAGACAGGTGCCTCCGTGGTGGCATTGCAGGAAGTTGAAAGCCGCACCAACGATCCCGACGCCTTGGCCCGGGAGACCGGTCTCACCGCTATTCCGGGACATACCCGAAACGGGGCCCACGGAATGTTCGGGAACCTGTTGTTGACCCGACTGACGATCCTGGAGTCGAAGCTGGTCGACCTGAGCTTTGGCGCGCGCGAGCCCCGCGGGCTGATCGATGCCTGCCTGCAAACCGATCAAGGCGCTCGGGTGCGCTGCATCGCCACCCACTTCGGACTGGCATGGCGCGAGCGAAATCATCAGCACCATCTGCTGATGACCCTGCTCTCCGGCGATTTAACCGTGCCGATCGTGCTGATGGGGGACTTCAACGAGTGGCGTCCCTTGAGCGGCACCCTGCGGGCGCTCAACCGGTTCATGGGACACTCGCGCGCCGTGAGAAGCTTCCCGTCCCGCCTGCCGATCCTCCCGCTGGATCGCATCTGGGTCCGACCCTGCGAGCTGCTCGTGCGGGTCGATACTTGGCGTAGCCCTCGCGCCCGCCGTGCCTCCGATCATTTGCCGGTGATCGCGGAGCTGGAGCTGCCTGCTTCGGCCGGCTGAAGCTCGGTCGCAGACTCGGGGGCAATCGGCTTCCACTCGAACGACGGCGCTCAGCGATTTTCGCGCGAGCCTACGGGCCTACGGGAAGGATGGCGAGCCGGCCGGGTCGGTACCCTGTACGCGAATCTCCGGGTGACGGCTCTTGATCGCGTCCTCGAGCTGGCCCAGTCGCTCGTCGGCCACGTCCACCATCATCACCACGTCGTCGCGCTTCAGTCGATCGCGCAGCGGCGTAAGCTCCTCCGGGTACGCGCGCCCCCACGACCCGCTCGCGCCGACGGCCGCGCCACAGAGGGTCGCCACCAAGATAAAGATCCCCGCCCAGGGA
>JBGSTR010000437.1:0-7253 GCA_041736365.1 Chromatiaceae bacterium
GATATTCCTGGGGCGGAAGGTGAACCGGCACGCCATCCAGCGTGACCCGCATCTGGCGCGTGTCGAGCTGCAACGGTCCGGCCTCCAGCACGGCAGCGGCATGGCCCGAAGCGCGGCGGATGATCGCCCGCAAACGGGCCAGCAGCTCCTCGACCCGAAAGGGTTTGGGTAGATAGTCGTCGGCGCCGGCGTCGATGCCCTCCACCCGTTCGCTCCAGTCCCCGCGTGCGGTCAGGATCAGCACCGGCAGGTCGCGACCGGCCGCTCGCCAGCGCTTGAGGACGGCGAGTCCATCCATCCCGGGCAGCCCGAGATCCAGCACCGCCGCCGCGTAGGGCTCGGTATCGCCGCGAAACCAGGCGTCCTCGCCGTCGGACGTGTGCTCGACGACATAACCTGCCCCCGTGAGCGCGCGGGTCGCGGTTTCAATGGTGCGCGGATCGTCCTCCACCAGCAGGATACGCATCAGTGATCGTCCTCGTGGCGGATGACCCGTCCGGAGCGGGCATCGACCTTCAATTCAAGCAGCCGGCCGCGGGCATCCAGGACCTTGATCTCGTAGATCCATGAGCCGTGCTCCCGTTCCAGGTCCAGATCCAGGACCTTGCCGGGCACCTGCTCGCCCAACCGGGCGAGGATCTCTCCGATCGGCAGGATCTCGCCGCGCTCGCTGGCCCGCCGGGCACGATCGTAGTCGTGATCGTCGTCCTCCCACCCATCCGAGTCGGCACGCACGGCCGTCGCGGCTGCGAGCAGGATCGCGAGGACGGCGCTAAGCGGGAATCTTCGAGGCTTCATCCGATGGAGTCCGGCGGCGACCACCACAAAGGCGAACAAGACGCAGAGAAGACCGCACGAGTTCGACGTCGGACACCCGCGCCAGTGACACCCGGGATCGCAGCTCGTGTGCATCGGGCTGCCCGATTATGACTGAATCGAACCTGACGAAACGCTGACCGGCCCATTCAGGCTGCGGTCAGCCGCCCGCGCGTAGTCTCCACTCCAGCCGCGGCCAACGTGTCGCGCCATTCGCAACCCGTCTATCCAATGAGTTTTCGACCATGAGCACATCGTCAACGCCCGTACTCGACCGACCCGCCGCCCCGCGCGTGGGGGAGCCGGTCCCGTCGGCGGCCGAGCGCGTCCGTGTCTGGGACCCGTTCGTGCGCCTCTTCCACTGGAGCCTGGTCTCGGGTTTCCTAGTCGCCTACTTCACCGAAGACGATTTTCTTTCACTCCACACCTGGGCCGGTTACGCAGTCCTCGCGCTCATCTGCGTTCGCCTGGTTTGGGGACTGATCGGCCCGCGCTACGCCCGCTGGTCCGATTTCGTCCGCGGTCCGCGCGCGACACTCGCCTATCTCTCCGACGCGGTGCACGCACGCGCCGAGCGCCACTTGGGCCACAACCCGGCTGGCGGCGCGATGATCGTCGCCCTGCTGATCTGTGTAGCGGCCACGTCGGTATCCGGTGTCGCCCTGCTCGGTTCCGAGGAGATGGCCGGTCCGCTCGCGGGTCTCCTTCAGGGATTGCCCCGCGCCGCCGGTCATTGGCTGAAGGAGGCCCACGAGGTGCTCGCCAACCTGACTGTGCTCCTGGTGGTGGCTCATGTCGCGGGCGTGGCATTGGGAAGTCTCCAGCACCGGGAAAATTTAGTGAAGTCCATGTTTACCGGCTACAAACGAGGCCCCGAGCAATGAAATCGACACCGAAAAACCTGGCCATTCTTGCCGCATGCTGTGCCCTCTCCGGCATGGCGCTCGCATCGCCCGAGACGCTCCTCGCCACCTATCGGCAGGCCGGCGCCGGGGGCTTCTCCGCCAGCGCCGGAGCGGCCGCCTGGACCCGGAACCATACCCCCGCCGACGCCAAGGAGCCGCGCAGTTGCGCCGATTGTCACGGCACCGATCTGACCAAGCCGGGCAAGCACGTGCAGACCGGCAAGCGGATCGACCCGCTGGCCCTATCGGTAAACCCGGAGCGGCTCGCCGACGACCGCAAGGCCGAGAAATGGCTCGGCCGCAATTGCCGCTGGACACTGGGACGTGACTGCACGGCTCAGGAGAAGGGCGACTTCGTCGTCTTCCTTCAAGGGCAATGAAAGAGTTTTCGAAGCGACATCAGGAGATTGAAATGAAGGCACTCATGATCGGCGTCCTCGCCGCGGCCACGCTCGCACTCGCAGGTACTGCCGGCATCGCGCTCAGCGACGACGACCACGAAGGACACGAGGAGCACGAACAGGGCGAGCACGGCTGGCGCCCGAGCAGACGCGATCTGGACCCGGTCACCAGCGCCCGCTATCGCGAAGAGTGCGGAAGCTGCCACTTCGCCTATCAGCCGGGCCTGCTGCCCGCCCAATCCTGGGAGCGAATCATGGGCTCGCTGGCCGACCACTTCGGCGACGACGCATCGCTGGACGCGGCCACCGCATCGGAGCTGAGCGCCTACCTGGTCGGGAACAGTGCGGACCAGTCCTCGCGCATCCGCTCTCGCGCCTTCGCCGCCGCACCGAGCGCCGGCACGGGTCTGCCGCGCATCACCGAGACGGGCTACTTCGTTCGCAAACACGACGAGGTCCCGGCACGCCTGGTAACCGGCAATCCCAAGGTCGGCAGCTTCAGCAACTGCCAAGCCTGTCATCGGGGCGCCGATTCGGGCAACTTCAACGAGGACGACATCCTTATTCCGGGCGCCGGTCGCTGGGACGACTGATCCGAGCAAAAGCCCCCAACGACCGCCCGCGCAGCACTCGCGGCGGCGCACGCCGATCGCCGTCGCGCTCCGCCGGACGACCTCCTCGAGCACGAATTCGGACCGGATCGTCCGGGCGCGAAGCTCGGCGGAGAATCACGTCAGGTCGGCTGCGAATTGTCCGATCAAGATCACAACCATGGCCCAGAGCACCCAGCGCAGCCAGCGCTTGTAGGTGTCTGCGGCCACCCGGTCTCGGATGCGCATGCCGATCAGCAGCGCGGTCGCCGCCACGGCCGCAAAGGGCAGGGTCGAGCCCAGCAGATCCAGCGAGAGTGCGCCCGAGACCGAGAAGGCTGCCACCTGCGTGAGCTTGCCGGCGAGGAAGCACAGATTGAAAACCTGCACCATCGCTAGCCTCGGCATGCCCACCTCGAAGGCGAAGATGATGAGCAAGGGCACCATCACGTTGACCGTACCGGCGGAAAAGCCGGCGGCTAGTCCGAAGAGCACATATGCCAGCCCGGTACGGGTGCGCACCCAGTCCAGCCGGACGGCGCGCAGTCGATCGTTGAACAAGTGCAGCAGGATGATGCCGGCCAGCAACAGCCGGAACGGGGCGGGGTCCACGCTGACCAGCAGCCAGGTCCCCGCCAATGCGCCGAGCGGGATCATCAACGCGAGTGGCCAGTAGTGCCCGATGCTTTCCGACCACCGCCCGCCGCGCGCGATGCTGATCAGATTCACCGCGATCGTCGGCAGCAGGGTGAGCAGGATGGCGCTGCGCACGTCGAACAGAATCGCAAGCAGGGGCGTGGACAGCATCGGAAACCCAAGCCCGAGTATCCCGTGCGCCAGGCCGGCGACGATAAACACCGCCGCGATCGCCAGCCAGACGGTAAGGTCCAGGTGCAACGGAATGGCGGCGATCGGCATTCGGCGATTCGAAGGTAGCGGCTACGGACGCCAACGGTTGGCGATCGCGCTTACGAATGCAACTCCGGGTTGTGGCGGGGGATCGTGGGCAGGGGGCGGCTGACCGCCGAAAGCTACTCCTCTCAATTAACGCCCAGGTTGGTGCCGACGTTCTTTGCGCTCAGGATCCATGGGTGATCCATGGGCACCGGCTTACGTTGGCCCGCGACTTCTTCGAGCGGGATCGCGATTGCGGACTCTCCGCGGGCGGCGACCATGACACCGAAACGTCCCTGCTGGATAAAGTCCACGCAGGCACTTCCAAGCCGGGTCGCCAACAGCCGGTCGGCGGCGGACGGCGTTCCGCCCCGTTGCAGGTGCCCGAGTATGGTTACGCGCGACTCGAGGCCGGTGAGCTTCTCGAGCTGTCGCGCCAATGAAAGCGTGTGGCTGCCGCGCCGGCCCTCGATCTCCCGCAGAACGGCTTTCGCCTGCTTTCGCTCTTCCTTGTCCTCGGACTCGAGCTTGCGATGCTCCGCGGCATGCACGGCGCCTGCCTCCTCCTGGGACATCGCCCCTTCCGCCACCGCGACGATGCTGAAATTCCGCCCCGAGCGCTGGCGCTGGCGGATCGCCTGCGCGACCAGCTCTACGTCATACGGGATCTCCGGGATCAGGATCACGTCCGCCCCGCCGGCGATGCCGGCGCCAAGCGCCAACCAGCCCACACGGTGGCCCATGATCTCAACGACGATGATTCGATGGTGGCTGTGAGCGGTGCTGTGCAGGCGGTCGATGGCCTCGGTGGCGATGCCGAGCGCCGTATCGAAGCCGAAGGTCACATCGGTGCCGAAAACGTCGTTGTCGATGGTCTTCGGCAAGGTGATTACGTTGAGTCCCTTCTCCTTGAGCCGCAACGCGTTCTTCTGGGTCCCGCCGCCACCGAGGCAGACCAGGGCGTCGAGGTGATTAGCGGCGTAATTGTCGGCGATGGCGTCGGTCATGTCCTGCGCCTTGCCGCCTACCATCATGCGGTGCGGCTTCTCGCGACTGGTCCCCAGGATCGTGCCGCCGATGGTGAGGATACCGGCCAACGAGTTGCTGTCGAGTCGAACCGAACGGTTCTCCGCCAGCCCCTTAAAGCCGTCCCGGAAGCCGATGACCTGCATGCCGTAGTGGCCGATCGCAGACTTCCCGACACCGCGGATGGCGGCATTCAGCCCGGGACTGTCGCCGCCGGACGTAAGGATCCCAATGTACTTCGTCATATTCGGTTTCCGTTGGCTCGCGCGACCCAATATTCTCGCATTTGTATGTTACATGGGTTCGCTTGACGTCGGGTCCCGTTCCGCTCCGGCAGCCGACAGGACCGCGAGACCGTCCCCGCGCTTGGTTCATTATGGGGCGAGCTTGAGCACGCCATTGTCTCGCCAGAATTTTTTCGCTCCTGGATGCATTGGGGTCACGATGCCTTTCGCACCGCTTTCCAGGGTCATTTCCTTGAAGGTTTCTGATCGGACGCGCATGTGGGCGAGACCTTCGTCGCTGAAGATCACGGACAAGAGCTTGTAGACGATGTCGTCGGGGACATCCGCATTCGCCACCCAAAGTGCGGAGTCTTCAAACGAATGCACATCCGTATCGACGCCCTTGTAAGTGCCGGCCGGCACGGTCACCTTCGAGAAATACGGGTACTTCTCGTAGAAGCCGCTCGTGACCGCGTCCTTCTCCAGGTCGAGCAGCTTGATCTCGTTGCGCTGCGCGGCCATGGTCACGGCGCCGCTTGGGAATGCGGTAAACAGCCAGAAGGCGTCGAGCTGGTCGTTTCCGAAGGCCGCAGCCGCGTCGTTGTAGCCCATGGCGTTGCGCCGGATCTTGTTCCACACGCCGAGGTGCGAAAAGAACAGCTCACAGTTGGCGAATGCGCCGGAGCCCGCGTTGCCCACGCCGACCCGCTTGCCAACCAGATCCTTGACGCCCTCGATGCCCGATCCTTTCCTCACCACCAGTTGGGCCGGCGCCCCGTAGAGCGAGGCGACCGCGAGCACGTTGTCGTACTTGTCGGTATCTCCCCTGAGTCGACCGATAAACCCCTGGTACAGGTGTCCGGAGTAGACCACCCCGAAACTCGCCCTGCCCTGGTGTACGTTGCGAAGATTCGCGACCGAGCCGGCGGAGGGCTGGGCCCCGACGGTGAAGTCGGTGCCCTTCTTTACCGGATCGAAGTCTTGGATGGCGTCCGCGACAATCTGGAAGGTGCCCCCGGCCGGGCCGCCGCCGAATACCAGGCGCCTGCCCGCTTTGGCGATGGACGGTGCGGCGAGCGCGGCCAAAAAAAAGCCGGCGCCGGTGAAAAGGAAGCTCCGGCGATTCAGTCTCATAATGGTTCAACCCTCGAGTCAACCTACCATCGCCCCATGAACCGCCATCCCGAGCTCCGGGATACGGATCGGTTCGTCGGCGATGCCGGCCGAGAATGCTCCGGTCCGGAGCCGCGCGCGAGGGGCCGGATGCGGAGGCCGAATTACCAGACCTGCGAGGAGCAGACTCGACGGTGACTCCAGGTTGGAGGTGTCGATCCAAACCTCGCCGGCGACAAAGCTCACCTGCGGGCCGAGCTCGCTTGTAGAACCATTTTTGAGAGGGAAAAGCACGCTAGCGGGTGTGGCGTGAAGCGTCAAGCGCCAAGCGCCGATACGGCGAACGCGTTCACCGTTTACTCGTCCTCGCGCCTGGGCGGCGTGCGGCGTAAAAAGGTCGTCAGGACGTGTCCGCGATTCCGGCCAACTCGCCCCGATGCTCAGTGTCGCGCCCGGCGGCGGCAGGCGAGGACCAGGGCCCAGAACTCGGAGAAGTTGTTCACCACCACGTCTGGTTTGTCGGGATAGCGAGAGGTCCCCGGAAAGATCTTGTTCAGCCACGCCTGATCCCACTGAGCCCCGTTGAAGAATACGCTGGTGATCCCCGCCGCCTTCGACGCGATCACATCCGTGGTGCTGTCGCCCACGTACCAGACGGCGGGACTTGCCGAGAAGCCGAGGTTGTCCACTGCCTTGAACACCTGGTCCGGGTGCGGTTTGCGTCGCCGGGTATCGTCGCCGCAGACACTGGTCTCGAACAAATCAGTCCATCCAGTGCCGTCTACCGTGGCGAGCTCGTGCTCCAGGAACTCACGGTCGCGGTTGGTGATAACCCCCAGACGCAGGCCGAGCTCGCGCAGCCCGCGCAAGACATCCCGCACCTTGGGCTCGAACGGCAGCACGGCGCCGTAGTAGGTCCTGTAGTGGTCGGTGAACCCGCGATGGGCGATCTGCTTGGCCTCCTCGTTGTCGCCGAACAGCACCTCAAAGATATCGGTGCGCGAAATCTTGCGATCGAGCTTGATCTTGGGGTGCAGGCAGAGGTTCTCGCGCACGTACTCGACCAGCCTGACGTCTTCCGGGGACTTGCACGCGGACGCGGGAACCAAGTACTCCAGCAACCCCATCTCCCGCAGCTCACGCAGCATGTCGTCCACCGCGTGATACATCGCCTCCAGGGTATCGACCAGGGTGGCATGCCAGTCGAACAGGATGATCTCGGGGTCGGCCAGGGTCGCCAGCGCCGGGTGCCAATCCGCCTCTTCCCGCGGCGGCGGGGCTTCC
>JBGSTR010000455.1:0-1799 GCA_041736365.1 Chromatiaceae bacterium
GGTCACCGACCGGCGCTCAGCCGCGCGCCGCCAACTGCGCCTCGAGCTCGGCGATCCGGCGTTTGAGCCCATCCAGATTCTCGACCCGCCCGGCCCGCGCCTGCTGCAGGCCATCCGTGAGCCAGGCAAGCCATGCATCCATGCCCTCGCCGGTCGTGGCCGAGACCTGAAGCACCTTGAGCCCGGGGTTCACCCGATGGGCGTATTCCACGCATTGCTCCAGATCGAAGCTCAGGTAGGGCAGCAAATCCACCTTGTTCAGGAGCATCAGGCTGGCGGCGTGGAACATGTCGGGATACTTGAGCGGCTTGTCCTCGCCCTCGGTGACCGAGAGGATCACGACCTTGTGCGCCTCGCCCAGATCGAAGGGCGCCGGGCAGACCAGGTTCCCGACGTTCTCGATCATCAGCAGGCTGTCCTCCGGCGGGTTCAGCCGCTCGATGGCGTGCCCGACCATATGGGCATCGAGATGGCAGCCCTTGCCGGTATTGACCTGGACCGCCGGCGCCCCGCTCGCGCGAATACGATCGGCGTCGGCACTGGTCTGCTGATCGCCTTCGATTACCGCCACCCGCAGACGCTCGCGCAGAAGCTCGATGGTGCGCACCAAGAGCGTCGTCTTACCCGATCCGGGGCTCGACACGAGATTGACGGCGAAGATGCCGCGCTCGGCCAGATAGCGGCGATTGCCGGCCGCGTGCTCGTTGTTCTTGCCCAGGATGTCCTGCTCGATGCGGACCATGCGCTCCTGACTCAGGCCCGGCGCGTGAGCGTGCGCCGGCCCCAGGCCGTAGTGCAGATCGGCGTCCGGTGAGACATCGGGCCGCTCGTGGGCGTGGTCATGGGCGTGATCATGAGCCTGATCGTGGGCGTGGATATGCGGCTCGCCCGCGCCGCGCACATGCGCGTGCTCATGGGTGTGCGCGTGGACATGCACCGTGCCGTCCGCATGCCGGTGCTCGTGCACGTGCCCCTCGGCGTGACCGTGCTCGTGCGCATGCTCGTGTTGGTGCCCATGGCCATGCTGATGGCCGTGCTCGTGCTCGTGCTCGTGCTCGTGCTCCGATGCCTCGAGACGCGACTCGCCCTGGCCGCAACCGCAGACTGTACACATGGTTTCGCCTCCAGATTCTATTCGACCAGCAGGTCCTTGACCCGCATCTCGGTTCCACCCGTGGCCTGCACCTGATAGCTGCCGCATCCGGGACAGGCATCGTAGCGCGCATGTACGGTCACGGTCTCCCCGCAGGCGAGACAGTATCCGCGGCCCGGGACCGGCTCCAGCACCAGCCGCGCCCCTTCGGCGACGCTGCCCCTTAGCACCACGTCCAGACAGAAATCCAGGGCCTCGATCTCGACACCCGAAAGGGCGCCGATCTCCAGACGCACCTCGGTCACCCGGCTGAACGACTGTCGCAGAGCCGCATCCTCGATGATCTGCAGGATACCCTCGGCCAGCGACAGTTCATGCATCGCGGATCTCCACGTCGAAACCCACGCAGGGGTCCAGCGACTCGACCACCCGCCGAGCCGCCGGCGCGAGGTCACTCGCGGCCGGATCCAGGGTTCCCAGGGCCGCCGCGAGTGCGCCGCTCGGGTGGCAATTCCATTCGGTGGGGGCGATGATTCGATATTGCTCGATCCGCCCGTCGCCCCCCATCTGCACCGCATGCACCAGGAGTCCGCGGGAGGTTTCGACCCCGGCGACGCCCACCCGTTCCCGGGCCGAGACCGCTCGCACCATCGGGTCACCACGCGAGCGCAGCCGCTGCGGCAGCCCGGCCAGCTCGATCAGGCGT
>JBGSTR010000461.1:0-1638 GCA_041736365.1 Chromatiaceae bacterium
GAGGCGGCGCGTCGCGGCGCCGACGTGGTGGCGATCGACGTGGCGCCGACCTTGATCAGCTTGGCCCGGGAACGGGCCCCGAAGGATGTCGGAAGCGGTAGCGTCATGTTTTTGGTGGGCGACATGTCCGACGACCTCGGACATTTCGACCACGTGGTGGCGATGGACTCCCTGATCCACTATCAGACGGAGGACGTGGTGGCGGTGTTGGCGGGCGTGGCGGCCCGGACCTCGCGCTCGGTGCTCTTCACCTATGCCCCGCGCACCTTTGCCTTGACCTTGATGCACACGGCGGGGCGCTTCTTTCCCCGCTCCGACCGTGCTCCGGCCATCGAACCGGTCGCCAGCCCGACGCTGCGCCGCAAGATCGAATGCGAGCCCGGCTTGGCCGATTGGCGTATCGGTCGCAGCGAGAAGATCGCCTGCGGCTTCTACACCTCCCAAGCCCTGGAGCTGGCCCGTCGATGAGCCGACTCGCCTCTGCGCTGACGACCGGATGGATGCGACTCGGTCCGCGTTTCCTGCCGTTCGCGGACGCGGGCACCGCCGAGCTTCCCCTCGGCCGGTTGTTGAGGCTCGCGCTGTTTCAAGTGTCCGTAGGTATTGCCCTGGTGCTGTTGAACGGCACCCTGAACCGAGTCGCCGTGGTGGAGCTGGGCGTACCCGCTTGGCTGGTATCGCTCATGGTCTCGCTGCCCCTGGTGTTCGCGCCGTTGCGCGCCCTGGTGGGATTCCGCTCGGACAATCATCGCTCCGCACTCGGCTGGCGCCGCGTTCCCTACATCTGGATGGGCACCCTGCTGCAGTTCGGCGGACTCGCCATCATGCCGTTCGCCCTGCTCGTGCTCTCCGGCGACAGCAACGGACCGGCCGCCGCCGGCCCCCTGGGAGCAGGACTTGCGTTTCTCTTGGTCGGCGCCGGGTTGCATATCACCCAAACCGCCGGCTTGGCCCTCGCCACCGACTTGGCACCGCCGGCGGCTCGCCCGCGCGCGGTCGCCCTGCTCTACGTGATGCTGCTGCTGGGCATGGTGGGAAGCTCGCTCCTGTTCGGGCAGCTGCTCGACGAGTTCAGTCAATTGCGCCTCATCCAGGTTATTCAGGGTGCGGCGGTGGCCACCATGATTCTCAATATCATCGCCCTCTGGAAGCAGGAGGCGCGCGACCCGTCGCGTACGCGTAGAGATCAGGTGGTGCCTGCATTCTCGGAGGCCTGGCGCGACTTCATGCGCGGCGGCCGCTCGGGACGCCTGCTGGTCTCCGTAGCCCTCGGCACCGCGGGTTTCAGCATGCAGGACATCCTGCTCGAGCCCTACGGGGGACAGGTCCTCGGCCTCACCGTAGGCGCCACCACCGAGCTCACGGCGTTGCTGGCCACGGGCACCCTCATCGCATTCGCACTGGCGTCGCGGCGGCTCAGTCGGGGCGCGGATCCGTTCCGGCTCTCCGGCGTCGGACTATTGGTCGGTATCTTTGCCTTCGCCGCCGTTGTGCTCGCGGCCCCCCTCGACTCAGTGCAACTGTTTCGCGTCGGGACCTTTCTCATCGGATTCGGAGGGGGCCTGTTCGCCGTAGGCACGCTGATCGCGGCCATGGCGCTGTCCAACGGCGGGCGCAGCGGTCTGGCGCTCGGCGCCT
>JBGSTR010000495.1:0-2025 GCA_041736365.1 Chromatiaceae bacterium
GCGACAGCAGCCAGCCGCCGACCAAGCCGACCACCAGCCCCACCGCGGTGCCGTAGCCCAGCTGCTCGAGCACGAAGGCCCCCAGGGCCACGTCGTTCCCGGCCACGCCCACCTGCGCCAGCGCGATGAAGAACAGGAAGAAGGGCACCGAGAGGCCGTCGTTCAGTCCAGCCTCGACGTTGAGTGCCTCGCGGATGCGCTCCGGCACCAGCGGACTGTTGACGATCACCGACCCCAGTCCGGCGTCGGTCGGCGCCAGGATGGCCCCCAGAATCCCAGCCTCCCAGAGAGACAGGGCGGGAAACACGAGCTTCGCCACCAGGGCGCCCAAGGCGATGCTGAGCAGCAGTCCTATGCTCAACAAGCGTTCCGGCAATTGCCGAATGCCGCGCAGCAGTCCGAGATCGGTGCGGCTGGCGTCGGTGAACAGCAACAGGACCAGTCCGGTCTCGGCCAAGCGGAGAAAAGGCTCCAGATCGCCCCTGCCGCGCGCCAGCTCCGGCACTAGCAGCACGACACACAGTCCGGCGGTGGTGAACAGGATGGGCGCCGTCACCACGGTTCGTTCGAGGCGTCGCGCGACCAGACTGTAGACGAAGACCAGGCCGAGGAAAATCGCCAAGAGCATCATGGGGCGTCACGCCAAGCCGGTGGTGCGAAGATCGCGCACGATGACCCGAATGCGACGCTGGTTCAAGGCCCGTGGACCCCCGGTTGGGGGGCCGGACCATCGCAGGCCGAGATTCCTCAACCGCCAGCGCGCGCGGCATCGCTCGCCTACTCGACGCGATGGTGCTCGCGGCGGTGGCTCGTATGCCGCGAGCACCCGCCGTACATCGGCCCGATCGGCTCGGGCCGCGTCCTCAACTCACGTCGGGGATCACCTTGAACGGGTAGTCGGGCTCGCGATAGTCCCCGGCCTTCTGCCGCTTCGGTAGCTCTACCTTGTCGCGCTGGAGCTTCTTGTACGGAATACGCCCGAGCAGGTGCGTAACGATGTTGAGTCGCGCCCGCTTCTTGTCGTCCGACGGGGCGACGAACCAGGGTGCGAAATCGGTATCCGTGGCAGCGAACATGTCGTCGCGTGCCCGCGAGTAGTCGTACCAGCGGCTGTAGGACTTCAGGTCCATTGGCGAGAGCTTCCAAATCTTGCGCCCATCATCGATGCGCGCCTCGAGCCGGCGGGTCTGCTCCTCTGGACTGACCTCGAGCCAGTACTTGAGCAGGATGATCCCGGATTCCACCATCGTCTTCTCGACCAGCGGCGCCAGCTCTAGAAAGCGCTTGGTCTGCGCCTCCGTGCACAGCCCCATGACCCGCTCCACGCCGGCGCGGTTGTACCAGCTGCGATCGAAGATCACCACTTCGCCGGCCGCCGGGAAGTGCCGCATGTAGCGCTGGATATACATTTGGGATTGCTCCCGCTCGCTGGGCGCCGGCAGGGCCACTACGCGGAAGACCCGCGGGCTCACCCGCTCCGTAATCGCCTTGATGGTGCCGCCCTTGCCCGCGCCATCCCGGCCCTCGAAGACGATGCAGACCTTGAGCCCCTTGTGTTGGACCCACTCCTGGAGCTTGACCAGCTCAACATGCAGGTCCTTCAGCTGCTGCAGGTACTTGTTGTTCGCCAGTTTCTTCGGCGTCTTTTTCTTGCCTTTCGCGATCTCGCCCGGCGGGGTCTCGGCTTCGTCGACAACGTCTTCTTCTTTGGTTTCACTCACGCGTCCGGTCTCCTTTGGAATTTTGCTTCTGCCTCTCGTTGAGCCGCACCATCTGCAAGATACTTGCCACGGATACAAAAGAAGAGCTGCACAACAGGACTTGAGGTCGATCAGGCTGTTAACGGAATTGCACTCGGAAAGCGAATAACAGCCCGAAACTAGACATCCGAAATAACGTCTTTTCTACGAAGGCTCAGAACCTGGCCTTCGCAGCCCCAGCCGTTTCATGCGCGATTCAAGGGTCGTCGGCTTGATGGCGAGCCGCTCGGCCGCGCCGCCGGACCCGCGGATGCGCCAGCCAGTC
>JBGSTR010000520.1:0-4042 GCA_041736365.1 Chromatiaceae bacterium
CGCAGCACCTCCACGGCGACCGGAACGGGCGTCCCGGCGCACTAGGAAAGCCAACATTGAGTGATCCAGCATCGGGCACGGAGCAGGTCCCGCGCAAAGTCTTGTATGCCGTCGCCGCGCTGATTGGCTTCTCGCTGATCGCCGTGACGGCGGCGCGTCTCAGTGGATGGTCGACCTCGCAGGTCGCGGCGTCCCCGGCGGTGCAGGTGCTGGATCTGCGATTCGAAGACGGGCCAAACGGCGGCGTCGTGGTTCAGGATGCGCGCACGGCGCAGCGCATCGCCGAGCTGCCTCCCGCGAGCAACGGTTTCGTTCGCGGTGTGCTGCGGAGCATGGCGCGGGAGCGGCGAGCCAATCGAATGGATGGTGACCAACCGTTCCGGCTTGCGCGCCACGCCGACGGCAGACTTACCCTGGAAGACTTGGCAACCGGCCGGGTCATCGAGCTCAACTCCTTTGGCCCGACCAACGAGGGCGCCTTCGCAGCGTTGCTCGAACAGCGCTCCGGTGTCGCGACGCCTTGACACTCGCCAGCGTACGATCCGAGCGATAGAATCTCTCCGCAGGTACCCGAGGACCTAAAGTACATGCTCGAGCAAGCCGCCCCCGCCCTCTTCGCCGTCTTCGTATGGTGGCTTGGAACGGGCGTCGTGCTGTATTTGGACAGCCTACCCGCGCAGACCTACCGCTGGAGCCTGATTGGCGCGATGGCGGTACTCGCCGGGTCGGTCTACGGATTGGTTGCGGTCAGCGAGGGGACCGCTCCCGGGGACGCCTATTTGGCGTTCGTCTTCGGCGTCGCCCTGTGGGGCTGCTTGGAGATGAGCTATTTCATGGGTCTGGTCAGCGGCCCGCGCAAGAGTCCCTGCCCACCCGGCTGCCGGGGCTGGCGCCGCTTTACGCTGGCTATCGCGACGAGTCTCTATCACGAGCTATCGATCGTCGTGACTGCCGCGCTGCTGGCGATCATCACCTGGGATACCGCGAATCCCGTCGGATTTTGGACCTTTACCGTCCTCTGGCTCATGCGCTGGAGCGCCAAGCTCAACGTGTTTCTCGGCGTGCCCAACCTCAACGGCGACTGGCTGCCCGAGCACTTGCGGTTCCTACAGAGCTATATGGGCCGCCGGAGCATGAATCATCTGTTCCCTTTCTCGGTGACGACGGGGACAACGGTTGCCGTGCTTCTGGCGCTGGAGGCGCTGGCGGCCGATGCCCAGCCGCATCTTTCGGTCGGGTTGAGCTTGGTGACCATGCTTCTCATCCTGGCGGTGCTCGAACACTGGTTCTTGGTGCTGCCGGTGCCGGACGAGGTTCTGTGGCGTTGGGTCCGCAAACCATCCGTCACGCGGCGCGTCCCCGATTCGGATACGGAGCTGCCGCCCGGACATCGGCTGCAGATCTGACTCTGAGTGCCGAAACCCAGCGCTGGATCCTCCAGGCGCGCACAAGAAAATTGACGATTGCCATCCCGGGAGACGCCCCATGCGCAGATTGACGATTCAACCCAACTACCACGCCGGCGGCGCCGAGAGCGCCGGCAACGGGCCAGCCGGCTGTGCGGCCTACACTGGGGGTGCGCCAAGACACGCAGCTTTCGACAACATCCGATTCGTGGATTCCATGTGCAAGGACATCACGTACAATCGTCCGCTGGTAATCTTGCGCAAGACCGGAAAGTATTACGATCTTGAGCGTATCAATTACAAGGGCATCTCCACTGAAGTGGACTTTGGATTCGATCAGACCAAGGTTCGCACGTCGCAGCAGATCGCCGAGCGCAAGGCCAACCGGCCGGAGCTGGCCGCGGGCGTGGATCATCGGGGGAGTCGGTCGCCGATTCCGGCGTGGGACGGTCCCGGCGCGGAACAATTCGAAGAGCACTCTATGCCGATTCATAGCCCCCGACTGAAGGCCCGCCGGGGCAGTCGTCGAGCCGCCGCCAGCTCAGCCGCAACCGCCGACTGAAGGGAGACAAGCTCCATGATACCCGCGCTATTTGACGACATTCCCCGCGACCTGATCGACCGTTTCGAGCATCCGACGTTCGCTTTCGCGTCCGCACCGGCGAACAATGGTCATCGGCTGAACGCCACCGAATACGGCCATCTTCTTCAGGGAGTCGGCGCGCGTATGGATGAGCCGGTTGCGCTCTATCTGCACATCCCGTTCTGCCCCGTGCGCTGTCTCTACTGTGGCTGCCACACGACGGTCACCCACAACACCGAGCGCGTGGACCGCTACCTCGATGCGCTCGAGACCGAAATGGCTCTTGTGGTAAAGCGCCTCGGCAGCGGGCGCGAGCTGTTCCAGGTGCACGTCGGCGGCGGCACCCCGAATTATCTCTCGGACTCCCAGCTCATCAGGCTAATCGGCATGATCGAGCAACACTTTGTGATCCGCGAGCACGCGGAAATCGGCATCGAGTGCAACCCGCGTCGCTGTTCCGCGGGGCAGTTGGAGCTGCTGAAGAGCCTCGGCTTCAATCGCGTGACCTTCGGCGTCGAAGACCTGGACCCGGCGGTCCAGAAGGCCATTGGCCGAATCAACTCGGCCGGGCTGGTGCGGGACGTCTCCACGGTCGCGCGAGAGCTCGGGTTCAAAACGATTTGCATGGAAGTCGTGTACGGCCTTCCGCAGCAAACCCCGACGACCTTTCGCGAGACCTTGGAACAGATCATCGAGATGGAGCCGGACCGTCTAAGCTGTTTCAGCTACTTCCACAAACCCGCCGTTCACCCCCATCAGTACGCGATTGCGGCCGACAGTCTCCCGGGGCCGGAGCAAAAGCTCACGTTGTTGCACGAGGCCGTAAACTGCATGGTGGACAATGGCTACGACTGGATCGGCATCGACTGCTTCGCCCGCAAGGGCGACGCCCTCTCGCGAGCGCGTTCCGCCAATCGCCTGCGCCACAACTGCATGGGCTATACGGATGCACCGATTCGTCATCTCGTGGCATTGGGAATGAGCAGCCTCGGCGAAGTAGACGGAACCCTGGTGCAGAACAATACCGATCTCCTCGCCTGGAGCGACACCATCGGCCGCGGGCATCTGCCGATCTCCCGTGGACACAAACTATCTGAATACGACCTTCGTCGGCGTGAAGCCGTGCAGCACCTGATTTGCAATATGGAGCTTCCCGCCTCGCTGGCTCGCGGGCTGGAGCAAGAATACGAGCGTCTGGGACGCTGCTCCGAGCATGGGCTCGTGGAAGTGACCGACGATTGCATCCGCATCACGCCCCGCGGACGCTATTTCTTGCGCAGCATGTTCGGTCACCAGGACATCTCCGCGGACTGGAGCCGCAATCACGCGGGAATACCGCAGGCCGTGTGATCGAATGGGGCGAGGCAGACTAGCGGTCGGCGAGGCGCGGGGTAAGCGAATCAATGGAAGGGATGGACGGGCACACCGCGCGCATCGGCCCGAACTCCATACTGCGCCTGATCGATGCGCTGGAGGCGGGGCCGGAGCAGGGGCGGACGCGCGAGATCTTCGAGCGTGCCGGGCTCGGCCATCACCTGAAAAACCCTCCGACCGCAATGGTCGACGAACGCGACGTCACGACACTCCACAAGGTCCTCAGGGACACGCTCGGTCTCGAGCGGGCGCGGGCGTTGGGTAGAGACGCCGGACGGCGTACCGGCGACTACCTGCTGGCCAATCGCATCCCGCGCTTTGCACAGATTATCCTGCGGCTCCTCCCGTCCCCGATCGCCAGCCGGCTGCTGCTCAAGGCCATCACCCGCAACGCCTGGACGTTCGCCGGGAGCGCGCGGTTCGAGGCGACCCCGGGCAGGATCCCTCGCGTCTCCTTTACCGGCTGCTCGGTGTGCGCTGGCTATTCGTCCACGGAGCCTCTCTGCGACTACTACGGGGGGACCATCGAGCGACTATTCCGTGAGCTGGTATCGGCGCGGGCACGGGTGACGGAGGTCCAGTGCCAGGCCACCGGCCACCCCGCCTGCGTATTCGAGATCGACCAACGCGCCTGAGCCGGCGCACGACGGCATCCGGTCCCACCGGAGAACGCCGTGGC
>JBGSTR010000600.1:0-2991 GCA_041736365.1 Chromatiaceae bacterium
CGGACTCTTCGCCGCAGATATAGGCCCCGGCACCGCGTCGCAGATGGATCGGGGGCAGGGCGCACGGCGGGTCGGCGCTCAGGGCCGCGAGCTCGCGCTCCAACATCGTGCGAATGCCGGCGTACTCGTCGCGCAGATAGATGTAGATTTCCGCGATGCCCGCGACCCGCGCGGCGATCAGCATGCCCTCCAGGAATCGATGTGGATCGCGCTCCAGGAGCCAACGATCCTTAAAGGTCCCGGGCTCCCCCTCGTCGATGTTCACGGCCATCAGACGCGGCGCGGGCTGCCCCCGCAGGACGCGCCACTTGCGCCCGGTCGGAAATCCGGCGCCGCCGAGGCCGCGGAGCTTGGCGTCGTCCAAGACACTCAGGATCTGCTCGTCTGCGGGTGCGCCGCTGTCGACCGGGCTCCAGTCGCCGGAATCGAGCCGACGCAGCAGGTCGTAGCCGCCGCCCGCGAGGTAGGCACGGTAGTCGATGCAGTCGGGTGGATCGTCCTGAAACAGCCCGGCGTCCAGTTGCTCGCGCACCGCGGATGGGTAGGCGTTGAGCACCGGCCGTTGGCCGACGACCGCGACCGGCGCCTGCGCGCAGCGTCCGACGCAGGGAACCCGTTGCACACGCACGCTCTCACCGAGACTGCCGCGCAGATTCTCGATTAGCGCGTCGGCGCCGGCCATCGCGCAGGTCAGCGAGTCGCAGACCCTAACGGTCACTTCCGGGGGTGCCGTGTCGCGTTCTTTGACTACCTCGAAGTGGTGATAGAAGGTCGCCACCTCGTAGACCTCGGTGGTCGCGAGGCCAAGCTCGTGGGCGAGTGCCACCAGCAGGGGCGCGGGGAGGTGCCCGCGGGCGTCCTGGATACGATGCAGGTGCTCGATCAACAGGTCGCGCCGTCGCGGGGCGTCTCCGAGCAGGGTCCGCAGCTCGGCGAGCGCGGCGGGCTCGAGTGCACGGCCCTTCGCACGGCCGCGACGCCTGAGACCCGTGTCTTCGGCGACCCCCTTCATCGGGACGGGTCCGCGCTGGTCGACTTCATTGCTGTTCTCCAATTCCTGCGCTTCGAGTCAATCGGCCGAGCGGACTCGACGGTCGCGTCCACGCCCCGACGGTCGAGGTCGGCAACCACATCTGAAGCGGCAAGGCGAAAATTGTGCCATTCGCTCGCGAGCCGGCGGGCGACCGGGCTCGGACCTCTTGCGTGCCGCCAATGTTCGGTCCCTGGTGGTCCAGATGCTTGTGCGCCGGTTGTCGCCGCGAGCGCACCCGCCGCCGCGGTGTTGCAGATTGCGCGCACCCGCCGCTGATCCTGTGCCTCGTGTGTGACACCAGGTTGGGCGGGTCAGTCGCGAGCGAGGCCGCCGCCCTGCTCCTCGGGATAGAGGCCGCGGAAGACCTGCTCGAGCTCTCGGTAGCGCTCGACGAGTGCGGAATCGCGGGTGCGTTGATCGCCGGCCGCGTCGACCGTCTCCTCGGCAATGATCCTGGCGGGACGAGCGGACATGAACAGGATGCGGTCGGCCAGCATCGCGGCCTCGCGCAGGTCGTGAGTCACGAACACCACGGTGGATCGATCCCGGTCCCAGGCGTCGAGCAGCAAGCGGCGGAGCTGGGTCGCGGTCGGGCCGTCGAGCGAGACGAAGGGCTCGTCCATCAACAGCAGGGCGGGCTCGGTGACGAAGGCGCGCGCGAGTGCCGCACGGCGCTGCATCCCGACCGAGAGCCGGTGTGGATGATAGTGCGCAAACTCCGCGAGCCCCATGGCGCCGATGAGCCGATCGATGCGCTCCGCGTGACGGCAAGGATGGTCGAGCACCAGTGCGATGTTCTCGCGAACGCTGAGCCAGGGCAGCAGTCGCGGGGTTTGGAACACGTAGCCGAGTCGCGGTCGGGCACCGCCGTCGGTGCCGAGCCAGCGCACTTCACCCTCGAAGGCGATGTCGAGACCGGCGATGAGATGCAGCAGGGTGCTCTTGCCGCAGCCCGACGGACCGACGATGGCTACGAACTCGCCGCGGCCGAGGTCCAGGCGCAGATCCTTGAGCACCGTGCGCTCGCCGTCCGAGCCCGGTTCCGGGAACCGCTTCTCGGCGATTCGGACCTCGGCAACGCGCTCGCCGGATGCTTGTCGGTTGCTCACGCGCCTAGCCTCGCCACCGATTGGCAGCGCGCTCCAAGGGCTGCAGCAGGGCGTATTCGACGACCAGCATGATCAGCACGAAGGACAGGCTGTAGGCAAGGATGCCGGTGACGTCGAAGAGCTGAAAGAACAGGTGTAGCTGAAACCCCACGCCGTCGTTGCGGCCCAGCAGCTCGACTACCAGCACCACCTTCCAGATCAATGCGATCCCGGAGCGGGCCGCCACCGCGAAAAACGGCAGGAGCTGGGGCAGGATGACGTGAATCCAGGTCTTGGCGCGGCCGAGCCGGAAGCTGCGCGCCATCTCCAGGTAGTCCCGATCGAGCGTGCGCGCCCCCTCGCGCAGGGTCACGACCACGTTCGGCACCTTGTTCACCGTGATGGCGAGCAGGGCGGCCACCTCCCCGAGCCCGAACCAGACGTAGCACAGGATGATGGTCACCAGGGCCGGTATGTTGAGGAGCAGGATCAGCCAGGGATCGAACACCAGGTCGGCCTGCCGCCAGCGACCCATGGCGATGCCGATGGCGCTGCCGATCACCATCGCCAGCACGAATGCGATAGCCACCCGCCGCAGGGTGGCCGCCAGGTGATGGGACAGCTCGCCGCTCAGGGTCTCCCGCCAGGCGAAGTCGAGCACCGTGAGCGGCCCCGGCAGGAGGTTGCTGTGCCACCACCAGGCCGCGAGCTGCCACAGCAGGATCAGGCTCAGCGCCGAGAGCAGACGCAGCAGGACCGGGTGCAACTTCGACGCTTGCCGCTCAGTCGCTGACGGCGGGCCAGAAGGTTCCCGGCGGAAGCTCGGTGGCCGAGCCGACCAGCCGGCTGCCGCCGATCTCGCGCAGGATC
>JBGSTR010000603.1:0-34967 GCA_041736365.1 Chromatiaceae bacterium
CAGGCGCGGCTGGCGCGTTGGGCGCGCGAGCGCGGCGCGGCGCGAGGACTTCACCCGCACCTGCTGCGACATTCATTCGCGAGCCATCTTTTGGAGTCCTCGGGGGATCTACGCGCGGTGCAGGAGCTCCTCGGACACGCCGACATCAGCACCACCCAGGTATATACGCACTTGGATTTCCAGCACCTGGCCCAGGTCTACGACCGAGCTCACCCACGCGCCCGACGGAAACGGTAGCGGACGCCGCAAGGCTCCGGCCGGGGTAGAATTCGGCGCCGTCGACTCACATCTTCGCTAGCGCATACAGCGACCCGCCCACAGCAAATCGACCACTCGAAACAATGGAACAATTCCACGGCACCACCATCGTCTCGGTCCGACGCGGCGGCAAGGTCGTCATCGGCGGCGACGGACAAGTCTCGCTCGGCCAGACCATCATGAAGGGCAACGCACGCAAGGTCCGGCGACTTTACAAAGACCAGGTCATTGCGGGATTCGCCGGCGCCACCGCCGACGCCTTCACCCTGTTCGAGCGGTTCGAGGGCAAGCTGGAGAAACACCAGGGGCACCTCACCCGCTCCGCCGTGGAGCTGGCCAAGGATTGGCGCACCGATCGCATGTTGCGCCGGCTTGAGGCGCTGCTGTGCATCGCCGACGCCCGCACGTCGCTGATCATCTCGGGCACGGGCGACGTGGTCGAGCCCGAGCACGACCTGATGGCGATCGGCTCCGGCGGTGCCTTCGCGCAGGCCGCGGCGCGCGCGTTGTTGGAGAACACCGAGCTGGATGCCCGCGAGATCGTCGCCAAGGCGCTCGGCATCGCCGCCGACATCTGCGTCTACACCAATCACAACCTCATCCTCGAGGAGCTCGGTTCACAGTCGTGAGGCGCCCCTACTTGCAGGGGCCGGCCGCCAGCCGCATTTTCCTCGCGTCAAACCTCAATGCCGCTCGCATCGCGCGGCCGCACCGGACCCTATGTCAGAGATAACCCCGCAACTTATTGTCGCCGAGCTCGACAAACACATCGTCGGTCAGGACGACGCCAAACGCGCGGTCGCGATCGCGCTGCGCAACCGCTGGCGACGAGCCCGGATCGACGAGCCGCTGCGCTCGGAGATCACACCCAAGAACATCCTCATGATCGGCCCTACAGGCGTGGGCAAGACCGAGATCGCACGCCGGCTCGCACGCCTGGCCAATGCCCCGTTCCTGAAGGTCGAGGCGACCAAGTTCACCGAGGTCGGCTATGTCGGCCGCGACGTGGAATCGATCGTGCGCGACCTTGCCGATATCGCGGTGAAGATGTCGCGCGAGCAGGAGATGGCGAAATCGATCGACCAGGCCGAGGCCGCCGCCGAGGAGCGCATACTCGATGCCCTGGTTCCGCCGCCCTCCGGCTTCGAGGAAGAGAGCCGCGCGACCGGCGGCTCGGGCACGCGCGAGAAGTTTCGCGAGAAGCTGCGCGCCGGGTCGCTCGACGACCGCGAGGTCGAGATCCAGGTCTCCGCCTCACCAATGGGTGTCGAGATCATGGCCCCGCCGGGCATGGAGGAGATGACCAGCCAGCTCCAGGGCCTGTTTCAGAACCTCGGTCAAGGCCGCACCAAGCGCCGCAAGCTGCGGATTCGCGACGCCCGCAAGCTTCTGCGCGACGAGGAGGCGGCCAAAAGGGTCAACGAGGAAGACCTCAAGCTGCGTGCCGTCGAGAACGTGGAGCAGAACGGCATCGTCTTTCTCGACGAGATCGACAAGGTCACCAAGCGCGCGGAGGGGATGTCGGGCGCCGACGTGTCCCGCGAGGGCGTGCAGCGCGACCTGTTGCCGCTGGTGGAAGGCACCACGGTATCGACCAAGCACGGCTCGGTGCGCACCGATCACATCCTGTTCATTGCCTCCGGGGCCTTCCATCTGGCCAGACCCTCGGACCTGATCCCGGAGCTGCAGGGGCGCCTGCCGATCCGCGTTGAGCTCAAGGCTTTGACCACGGACGATTTCGTTCGCATCTTGACCGAGCCGGACGCATCCCTCACCGATCAGTACCGGGCGCTTCTGGCGACCGAGGGGGTGCATCTGGAGTTCACCGAGGACGGCATTCGTCGCATCGCCGAGATCGCCTGGCAGGTGAACGAGCGCACCGAGAACATCGGAGCGCGGCGGCTGCACACGGTTCTCGAGCGATTGTTGGAGGACGTCTCCTACAACGCATCGGATCTGGACCGGGTAACCATCACCATCAACACGTCCTACGTGGATCAGAACCTGGCGGGTCTGGCCGCCGACGAGGATCTGTCTCGCTACATCCTTTGAGGCGGCGCCGGCCCGGAGAGGCGGCCCCGGCCGGGGCTCGCGTGCTCGTTGGCCCGGAATCCCGGAAGCTCGTCTCGAAGCCCATTGGTTTTTTTCGCACTACCCGCCGGTCACCGACCGGCGCCGGAGGATACGATGCCTGTACCAACCGAGCTCAACCTGCACCAGCAGTCGCGGGTGTTGGAGATCACCTTCAGCGATGGCGCACATTTCAATCTGCCGTGCGAATTCTTGCGCGTGTTTTCACCCTCGGCCGAGGTTCAGGGACACGGCCCGGGCCAGGGCGTGCTGCAGCTCGACAAGGAGGACGTCGGCATCGACAAGATCGAGCCGGTCGGCAACTACGCGATTTGCCTGCACTTCGATGACGAGCACAACACCGGCATCTACTCCTGGGAGTATCTCTACAACCTGGGCAAGGAGCAGGAACGCCTGTGGCAGGACTATCTCGACGCGCTCGAGCAGGCCGGACACAAGCGCAGAAAGCCTTCCTGAGCGACCCGGCGGCCATCCGGCTTGGTGTAGAATCCACCGATTGAACGCGGGGTAGAGCCATGGCCGACGACGATCGCACGCATTTCGGATACCAAGAGGTCCCGGTCGAGGAAAAGGCCAACCGGGTACGGGCGGTATTCGAATCGGTGGCCCCGAGCTACGATCTCATGAACGACTTGATGTCGCTCGGAGTTCATCGGCTCTGGAAGCGGCGTGCGGTGGAGCTAACGGGTGTGCGCCGCGGCCATCGGGTGCTCGACCTCGCGGCCGGAACCGGCGACCTTGCGGAGCGCTTCGCCCGAATCGTCGGCACCGCGGGCGGCGTGGTGGTCTCGGACATCAACCCCGCGATGCTCGAGCAGGGCCGCGAGCGGCTGATCAACGACGGGATCGCCGGCAACGTCTATTACGCGCTGGCCAACGCCGAGGCGTTGCCGTTCGAGTCCGACCTCTTCGATCGCGTGACCATTGCCTTCGGCCTGCGCAACGTCACCCATAAGGAGATGGCGCTCGCGGAGATGCTGCGGGTGCTGCGCCCGGGCGGGCGGGCGCTGATCCTCGAATTCTCGCAACCCATCGGCGCACCCCTGCGCCGCGCCTACGACCTCTACTCGTTCTCGGTGCTGCCCGCGCTTGGGCGCTGGGTCGCGGGCGATGCCGAAAGCTACCGTTACCTCGCCGAATCCATCCGCATGCACCCCGACCAACCGACCCTGCAGGCGATGATGGAGTCCGTCGGCTTCGAGCACTGCGACTACATCAATCTCAGCGGCGGTATCGTCGCCATTCACCGGGGCCACAAGCTGTGAGCAGTCCGGAGCCGGAGGGTCCGCGGATTCCCGACGGCGCACTGGCGGCACTCGAACGCGTGCTCAACGAGTACATCGCCCTGGACCCGGAGGGCGCGGCCGCATTTTCCGAAGTCGCCGGCAAGATCATCGCGATCGAGCTGAAGGGGTTCGGTACGCGCTTTACGGTCGTCCCCGATGAGGGGCGACTCCAGCTCTTCGGTCACTACGATGCGGAGCCGGACTGCCTGATCCGCGCCACACCGGTGGCGCTGATGCGGATGGGCCGCACACCGAATCAGTCGGCGCTGCTCGCCTCCGGCGAGGTGGAGATCCGCGGCGACACCGCAGCCGCACAGGCGTTCAGCAACGCCGTGCGGCAATTGGACGTGGATTGGGAAGAACAACTTTCGCGCCTCCTGGGCGATCCGATTGCGCACCAGATCGGCAACGGGGCACGGGCCGCAGCCCGCTGGGGCAAACAAACCTCGGAAACGCTCGCCGCCGATGTCGGCGAGTACCTGCAGGAAGAGTCTCGTCTGCTGCCTACCCGGTATGAGATCGATGTCTTCCTGAGCGACGTGGATCTTCTGCGCGACGACGTTGAGCGCACGGCCGCCCGCGTCGAACGCCTCCTCCAACGCATCGGCACACCATGATCGGACCCCGCCAGGCGCTGCGGTTGTTCCGCATCAACTGGATCCTACTGCGACACGGTCTGGACGAGGTCATACTCGCCACCCACCTGTTCCGACCACTACGCTGGGTCGGGTATCTGGCCCCGTGGAACTGGTTCGGGCGCGACCTGCCCGCGTACCCCGTGCGCGTGCGCCGGGCGCTGGAGGACCTGGGCCCCATCTTCGTTAAGTTCGGACAAATACTCTCAACCCGACGCGACCTGCTGCCGGACGACCTCGCCATCGAGCTGGCGAAGCTGCAGGATCGGGTGCCCCCGTTTCCCGGTGCACAGGCCCGCGTGCTGGTCGAGAAGGCATGGGGCATGCCGGTCGGCGAGGCGCTCGACGCCTTCGACGAAACCCCTCTCGCCTCCGCATCGATTGCCCAGGTACATACGGCTCGGCTCAAGGACGGCACCGATGTCGTGGTCAAGGTGCTGCGGCCGGGCATCGAGCGCACCATCCGCGAGGATATCGGGATCCTGTATACGATTGCCCGACTCGCCGAGCGCTACTGGAAGGACGGCCGACGCCTGCGCCCGGTGGATGTGGTACGGGAATACGAGAAGACCATCTTCGACGAGCTGGATCTCCAACGCGAGGCGGCAAACGCCTCGCAGCTGCGCCGCAACTGGGTCAACAGCGAGCTGCTGTACATCCCCGAGATCTATTGGGATTGGACGCGGCAGGGCGTGCTGGTGATGGAGCGCGTCTACGGCACGCCGGTCAGCGACGTGCCGCGCCTGAAGGAGCAAGGCGTCAGCATGCGTCTGCTGGGCGAGCGCGGCGTCGAGATCTTCTTCACCCAGGTGTTCCGGGACAACTTCTTTCACGCGGACATGCACCCCGGGAATATCTTCGTCGAGCCCTCGGGACGCTACATTGCCATCGACTTCGGCATCGTCGGTACCCTGACCACCGACGACCAACGCTATCTGGCCGAGAACCTGCTGGCCTTCTTCGAGCGCGATTACCGGCGCGTCGCCGAGCTGCACGTGGAATCCGGCTGGGTCCCGCCGAGCACCCGGGTCGACGAGTTCGAGTCTGCGATCCGCACCGTCTGCGAGCCGATCTTCGAGAAACCGCTGTCCGAGATCTCGTTCGGGCACTTCCTGCTGCGACTATTCCAGACCGCCCGGCGCTTCAACATGGAGGTACAGCCGCAACTGGTGCTGCTGCAGAAGACGCTCCTGAACATCGAGGGCCTTGGACGCCAGCTTTACCCGGAGCTGGACCTGTGGACCACCGCGAAACCCTACATGGAGAAATGGATGCGGGATCAGACCGGCCCGCGCGCCCTGTACTTGAAGTCGCGCAAGATCCTGCCGGAGCTTGCCGAATACCTGCCGGATCTGCCGATGATGACCCTGCGCGCCCTGCGGCAGTGGCAACGTCACGCGGTGCGCGAGGAGGTCAGAAGTTTCGAAGTCACCGGTGGACGAGCACACAAGCGGAGTCCGGACGCGGATCTGGTGCGCGGCGTCGTCGCCGCGGCGTTGCTGATTTGCGGCACCTTGTTCCTGGTCGACGGTCCGGGACCGCTGCTTTCCGACAATATGGCCCTGACATTGGGCGCCGGCAGTCTGGTCGCGGGCGTATACCTCGGTATCCGCTGGATGGTCGGACTGGGCGCCGCGTGAGCACGGGTCCCCCACGCCCGTTCAAGGCGACTCAAGCGGCCTTGGTGCGCATCCGATACGCGGCCAGAATCTCGTCCGTATCGCCCACCTGAAGCACACGTCCGTGCTCCATCAGCACCGACGACTTACACATACTCTTCAGCAAGCCTTCCGAATGGGATGCGAGGACGATGATCGCGGCCTTGGAGGTGAACTCCGCCAGCCGCGCCCGCGCCTTGTCAAGGAAAGCCGCGTCCCCGGCGCCGATCCCCTCGTCGAGCAGCAGGATATCCGGCTCGATGGATGTCGCGACGGCGAACGCCAGACGCATGCGCATCCCGGCGGAGTAGGTCCGAATCGGCAGATTCAGGAAGTCGCCCAGCTCGGTAAACTCCGCGATGTCGTGGAGCCGATCCTTGATCTGGCGCGGGCTTAGCCCGAGGAACAAGCCGCGGAGCTGGATGTTTTCGTAACCCGAGCTTTCCGGGTCCATGCCCAGGGTGATATCGAACAGGGGCGCGATGTGCCCCTCGACCGCGACCAAGCCCGAATTCGGCTCATAAATCCCGGCGAGCACGCGCAGAAGCGTCGTCTTGCCCGCCCCGTTGTGACCGACCAGCCCGACGCGGTCGCCGTGCTGAAAGCGCAGATTGACGTCCTCCAACGCCTGCACCACGGAGATCCCGTGGCCGTCGCTCCGGCTCATGATCTGCCCGCCGGTGGTCCCCGCAAGTAGGCGTTTCTTGAGTGAGCGACTGCTCTGGTCGTAGATGGGGAAGGATACCGAAACATGCTCGAGATGAATGGAAGCCATGGGAATCCCTCAAACCCAGTAAACGATGCGCCAGCGATAGGCGGTATAGAAGAATAGGGTCACTACCCAGCCGATCACGGTGATCAACAACACCGCGGCCCAATTTTCCCAGTGTGCGGAATACCCAAGCATCGGGGCGCGAAGGATCTCGACCAGATGGTAGAAGGGGTTGAGGTCGAGGAGGAGCGCCCGGCCCGGCAGCATGGTTGTCTTCCAGATGACCGGGGTAATGAAGAACATCACTTGCACCACGCTGGCAATGATGAGGGGGACGTCGCGAAAGCGTGCACTCAGGAGGCCGAAGAGCAGACTCATCCAGAGTCCGTTAACCAGCAGCAACAACAACGCCGGCACGGCCTCGAGCACGCGCCAGCCCGGGTTCAAGCCGAAGATCACGGCCACGAACACGAAAATCCAGATGTTGTGGGCGAAGGTGATCAGGTTGCTCCATACGGCGCGGTAGGCGAAGGTCGAGACCGGCGCCGCCAACTGCCGCATGATGCTCTCGGCGCTGATGAATGCCCGGCTTCCGTCCAGAATCAGGCCCGAAATCAAGCCCCAAATCACGAACCCGCAGGACAGATAAGGGAGATAGTCGGACAGCTCCATTTTGAAGATCCGCCCGTAGAGGAGACCCAGCGCACCGACCATGATGCCCATGGAAAGGGTGATCCAGAAGGGGCCGATCACCGAACGGCGGTAGCGCTGGCGAATATCGTGCGTCCCGAGCGTCAGCCACAACTGCCGCCGTCTCCAGCCCTCGGCAATGTCGTGCAGACCACGTCGAAACTGCTCGCTGTTCAAGCCCTGGCGCACTTGTGCGGAGAGCCAGGAGGGCTCACTCGTAAGTTCTTCGGTCATAGGTGAATCGAGATGCCTCTGAACCGGATATCACCGGGAATCGTATACAGCGACTAAGGAGAGAGGGTCGTGCGAGCGAACGCCCGACAATGAGTCTCAAACCGGTAAAACGTCCGACCCGCGGACCCGGCGGCTGACGAGCACGGGCCGTAGACCGCCCGATCGAACCGACCGCATATGGTATCATGCGCGGCGAAGTTCGCCCGACGACTCGTCCGATTTGCGTCCTGGACGTTGCCGACCAACTCCGCGCGAGCCCCAGAACCCGGCATTGGTAGACATGGATCGATGATTGGCGATCTCTTGCGGTCCACTTGGCGCGGTCTACCTCTGAGTGATGCCCGGAGGCAACGTCTGCAGCACCAGCTGTTTCGCAGCCTTCCTTGGGCCTTCGGCCACACGGATGCGTTTCGTGCCTGGGAGCAGCTACAGCAACACTCCGCTACCGGCGCGACGACGGAGCCCGGCGATCTCGACCATCGACCCGTTCCCCTGCAGACACAACCCTTGCCGCGGAAACCGAGCGTTCGGCTCCTGGCATTCTACCTGCCGCAGTTCCACCCGATAGCGGAGAACGACGCGTGGTGGGGGTTGGGGTTCACCGAATGGCGCAACGTGGTGGCGGCCAAACCACAGTTTGAAGGCCATTACCAACCGCACCTGCCGGGTGAGCTCGGGTTCTATGATTTGCGCCTGGTCGAGGTACAGCGCCGCCAGGTGGAGCTGGCGAAACTGTACGGAATCGGCGGCTTCGCGTTCTACTTCTATTGGTTTGGCGGTAAGCGTCTCCTGGAGCACCCGCTTCGCCAGTACCTCGAGAATCGCGACCTCGACCTCCCGTTCTGCCTGTGTTGGGCGAATGAGAACTGGAGCAAGCGCTGGGACGGACGCGAGAACGATATATTAATTGCACAGGCACATTCACAAGCCGACGATCTGGAGCTCATTGCCTATATTTCGGAGTATTTCTCCGACTCGCGCTATATTCGCATCGCGGACCGGCCGCTATTGATCGTGTACCGGCCGGAGCTGCTGCCCTCGGCTGCGGAAACCGCGGCCCGCTGGCGGCGATGGTGCAGAGAAAACGGGATCGGCGAGATCTTCCTCGCCTATACACAGTCCTTCGAAACCAACGATCCCGCCATTTACGGTTTCGACGCCGCCATCGAATTTCCACCCAATATCGGGAATGCCCCGTTGGCGGTCAACCTTGTGCGCGGGCTCAGCAAGGAGTTCACGGGTCTGATTCGCGACTGGCGAGCCTTTCCGGCGTGCAGCCGGGTCTACAGCGAACCGGGCTATCGGCTGTTTCGCGGCGTGAATCCGGGCTGGGACAATACCGCCCGGCGCTCCCGTGCGGGACTCATCTACCTCGGCTCCTCGCCGTCCGGCTACCGGGAATGGCTACGGAACGCTATCGCCGACACCGTCCGACGATTCAGCGATCCCAGCGAGCGTATTGTCTTCGTCAATGCCTGGAACGAATGGGCTGAAGGGGCTCATCTCGAGCCCGACGAACGATACCAGTACGCCTATCTCCAGGCGACGCGCGATGCCTTGACAACACCGCAGGGCGACACAGAGTCTTCGGTCAACCGCCAACACGCTGAGCGGTAACATTTCCGGCGCCGACCGTGTGTGGTTTTCAGCACCACATCGCGTACCTTCTCAATAACCCGGGCAATCTTGTAGGGCGGATCAAGGAGCGCAGCGACGGATCCGCCGATGCTCGGGGCTTTCGCGGGTCCGCTTCGCTTGACCCACCCTACGACCTAACCGAGCGCTCGATGTGCGCGATCCGCGCGTGGATCAATTCGCCCACGCTCCGGTAGCCGTTGCTTTCCTCGATGGCCCTTTTGGCGCGCGCACCGATGGATTTCCGGTAAGCGGGGTCGTCGCTGAGCAACGCCATGAACTCGGCTGCCTGCTCGACGTTCGCCTCGGCCCAAACCTGACCCGCGGCAAAGGGATAGTCGCCCGCAGGCACGGCAACCAGCTCGTAGTCGACCAGCAGGGAGTTTTCGCGGTCCATGAAGTCGGCGTTCCCGGAGTAGCCGGTTGCGATCACCGGCTTGCCCAACGACATCGCCTCCGCGAGACCGCGCCCAAAGCCCTCCGACCGATGCAGCGACACAAAGGAATCGCAGCACGCGAGTAATTGGCCCATTTCTTCGCCGGTCAATATCCGGTCGATTACCAAGACGTGGTTGCCGAGTGGCGCGATCATGTCGCGAAGCTTCCCGACTTGGGGTGCGTCCGGGTGCGCGCCACTCAGCTTGAGTATCAGCGTCGCCTCGGAGCCCGGCCGGATGACTCGGAATCTTTCGAACGCCCGCACCACGGCAAAAGGGTTCTTACGCTCCATGAAGGACGAAAAATCGAAGAAGAAGAGAAATAAGAAGCGCCCCTCGGGGAGCGCCAGCCGCGCTCGATCGCAGCTCACATCACCGGCGAATCCGGAGGCGAAAGGCACAAGCACGACGGGTTTGAGTGCTCGCGCGGCAATGCTGTCGTAGATGAATCGGGTCGGAACCCAGATTTCGTCGAAGCGATCCAGCTCCCGCGCCCAGGGTTCCGGATATTCCTCCAGCTCCCAGACCGGGTAGACGACGTCGAAGCCCCCCGGCCGATGTCGCCCGGTTGCCTTCAGCAGCGCCAATACGGATTCCACCTCATCCGCGTTGATGAAGAAGATGTTGAGGCGGCTGCCAGCGGCTTCACCGAGATTCGCCCACAGCTCCTCGAGAAGGCCCGTGTCCAGGTCCCCGAGCCCATGGATGTCGACAAGGCGCGGTTGGACGCCCACCGCACGCAGCGCGCGAAAGCAGGCACGTACGTCTTCGCCGCGACCGGTCGGCGCAAAGACATGTCCGATGAGGGTTACCGCCGAATCGACAAGCGGAAGCTTGACCCGTCCGCTGCGACGTTCATAGTCGGCCAGACGTTCTCGCACCCGCGCGCGCCGGGCGCTCGCCGTATTCTTTAGATATCGGCCGAATAGCCGGAGCGCCAGCGCATCCAGCACCCGGCGGCGCGCCGAGCCTACCGGAGCCAGCGTCCGCAGCACGCAGTCTCGAAGCTCAGCCATTCGCAACCCCCGGAAACCGGCCACGCCCGGGAGCTTACGCGGCAAACATCCACCGCAACGTATCCTCCAATGGAATGGAAGGAAGCGAACCGATGACCTGCTCAAGCCGATGATTGGAGCCCAGCAGCCGCTTCACCTCGTTGGGGCGGACGAAGTCGGGATTGACCCGGACCTCGATGCGGTAGCCGGCGATGTTGGCCATCATCCGCATCACGTCGGCAAGGCTGTAGGCCGTGCCGGAGCACACGTTCAGCGTTTCACCGCTCGGCGCCGCCTCGAGCAGACGGCGATAGATGTTCACGACGGAGCGGACATCCGAGAAATCGCGCGCCACGTCCGTGTTCCCGAGCTCGATCTCTCGCGCACCCTGCTTAAAATGCGAAACGATCTTCGGCAACAGGAAGTGAGATGCCTGCCCGACCCCCGTGTAGTTGAATGGCCGGGTAATGATGATCGGCAACCGATCGGCCCAGAGGCGCGCAAGATACTCCATTGCGAGCTTGCTGACCGCGTAGTCGTTTGCCGGTGCAGGCTGCACCGACTCGTCCATTACCTCGCGCCCGGCGTTGCCGTAAATATTGGCGCTGCTCGCCAGCAGCACCGCTCGGGGGGGCGTATCGAGCGCCGCCAGCGCCTCCAGCAGATTGCGCGTCCCGACTACATTGACCCGATACATGGCTTCGGCGTCGCCGTGGGCAACAAATGAAATCGCCGCGAGATGCGCGACGACCTCCGGACGAACCTCGTCTACAACCGCCCGCAGCCCGTCGCGATCGCACAGATCAACGGCGGAAATGTCCTCCGACATCGCCTCGCCTAGGTGGCCGGTTCCAAACACCCGATAGCCCGCGGCACGCAGCTCCCCGATCAGATAGCGACCGGTAAAGCCGTTGATCCCCGTGATCAGCGCGCGACGCTCGCTCATCGCCGCGCTCAGTAGGAAACACCGTGCGCGTTGCGGATCAGGTCGGCCTCGACCATCATCCGACACAGCTCCTCAAGGCTCGTGGTCGCCGCCCAGCCCAGCACGCGCTTCGCCTTCTCCGGATTACCGATCAGCAGCTCCACCTCAGCCGGCCGGTAGAATCGGGGATTGACGCGCACGATCGTCTTGCCGGTCTCGCTGTCGATACCCCGCTCCTCCCGACCCTCGCCCTCGAAGGCAATCTCGATGTCCGCCGCCTTGAAGGCCATGGTTACGAAGTCGCGCACGGTCTCGGTGCGACCGGTGGCAAGCACGAAGGTGTCGGGCACGTCCGTCTGCAGCATTCGCCACATTCCATCGACATAGTCCTTGGCGTAACCCCAGTCGCGCTTGGCATCGAGGTTTCCGAGCTCCAGGACGTCGAGCTTACCGAGCTTGATCTTGGCGACGCCGTCCGTGATCTTGCGGGTGACGAATTCCAAGCCACGCAGCGGCGACTCGTGGTTAAAGAGGATGCCGCTGGTCGCAAAGATGTCGTAGGACTCGCGGTAGTTGATCGTCATCCAGTGCGCGTAAAGTTTCGCGACGCCGTAGGGGCTGCGGGGGTAGAAGGGTGTCTGCTCGGTCTGGGGAATCTCTTGAACGTTGCCGAACATCTCGGATGTCGAGGCCTGGTAGAAGCGAATCTTCGGATCGACGATGCGGATTCCCTCCAGCAGGTGCAGGGCGCCCAGCCCGGTGATCTTTCCCGTCGTGATCGGCTGGTCGAAGGAGACCGCCACGAAGCTTTGCGCGGCCAAGTTGTAGACCTCGCTCGCCTGGGTCCTCTCCAATAGTCGGATGGTCGCACCGAGATCGGTCAGGTCGTACTCGACGCGATGAAAGTTCGGGTGCCGATCGATCCCCAACTCCTCGATCCGCCAGAACATGACGCTGCTGGTGCGCCGGAACGCACCGTAGACCGTGTAGCCCTTGTCCAGCAACAGCTCCGCAAGGTAGGCGCCGTCCTGCCCGGTGATCCCGGTAATTACTGCGGTTTTCATAGAGTTATTCAATGTCCAAACGATCGAAGGAATGAAGCCCGCGGGCGTCTACCGTTGATCGGCGCGCCAAATCGGAGCGATCGATGCACAGCGCAAACCTTGACGGAAACGCTGAGTTGTTGTGTTGTCCGCCCAGGCCCAGACCCGGGAATGGCCCGGTATTTTCTCGTCGCCTGAAGCGACAAGAAAACGGACCGGTCCGAGGGGTCGCGTCGCTCGGACCGCGCGCGAATCAAATGCCGGGAAGGCGTTTGATCCGCGTCTCCTTTAAGGAGTAGTCAGGGAAGGCGCTATGACGCTGTGCGGCCACATCGCCAAGTTCAGCGCGTCCACGGCGCGACGATTACCGCGGGACACAGTTTACCTCACCGCGGCTGTTCAAGTGTCAACGCCGTTTCGCCCCCACGCCGACTGAAGACCGCGGCGCCGCAGCCGCGGGCCTGGCAGGAGCGCAATCCGAGGGCTGACTTATTCCGTGTCCCGAGCGGGTCAAGGATTCCCGGCATTTTCAAGCGCCTTGAGCGCCTGATAACGGAGCGGTCCGAGAGTCACGCCCTGTCCGACCGCGTCGATCAATGCCGGGAAGGATATTTTGGATCACCGCATCGGCTCAGGACGAATCTTTAGGCGACGATCGGCAACTACGCTTCTCAAACGGGTAGAATCCGCTGAAGTGACCGCACAAAGCCGCAATAACCCCCCTGGAAACCTTGCATCGCGTACCGCGAGGGAACAAAATTCCGCAGAGTATAAGGACCCGTGCACGATTTCGTCGATGGATTCCATGAAAAAACTCTTTATCCACGCCGGATTTCACAAGACCGCGACCACCTACATTCAGCACTTCCTGGAAACGAACCAACAAATTCTGGAACCCTACATTCTTTACTACATGGATGCGGCCTATCGCGAAACAGCGTATTCAAATCACACGCTTGCCGCAAGTATTCGACACACCACGCATCCTGAGATCAACATCGCAGAACCTAAGGATGCCGTCTGGAAACGATTTCTAGACGCTATTGAAACGTCCACCCGCGATAGTATCTTGGTTAGCAGCGAAGTGTTCATGGAGAATGTAGACCTCGCGTTTTTGCGACGGATATTGGAATCTTTCGATCTTACCTTTCTGTTCTACGTCCGCAGGCAGGACGAATATTTCGAGTCCATCTATGCAGAAACCATCCTGCACGGCCACTCCCACTCGGCCACTGAGTTTTACGAAGCGTGGAAATCGCGGGGACTCGACTATGCTTCACGGATTCTGAGCTTCGAGCAAGCGGTTCCGGATGCCCGAATAATCGTGAGAGAATTCAATCGCAATTTGTTTCCTAAGGGCGATATCATCCGCGATTTGCTCGGCGCAATAGGCGTCGTGTTGCCCGATGCGAAATGGGACGAGTTGAGGCCAATAGGCGTACTAAATCCGCGATTGCCGCGCGAGTACGTCGACCTGATGCGGAAATTCAACTGTCTCCCCGTAAGCTACGAAGAGAAAATGGCGTTCCGAAACCATCTCCTTGGGCTACGGGCACGCGAACCCGCCATTGCGCAGCTACCGCCGCTCCAGGTCGATGCCAACCTGCGTCACGAGATTCTTGAATTCTCCAGGAAAAGCAACCTCAATCTAGTCGAACGGTACCTACGCGACGGCGAATTCTTTAGCATACCGACCAAGTACTGACGAACAGCGGTGCTCAGCGGGCACTGCCCACCGATCGGCTAGACCGGGTCCGGTCGTTGGTCTCTTTGGGCCAACACGCGTCGCGATGCTCGCGATGGGCTCTCGGCCACCAGCCCCCGTTGCCGTGTGGCGATGAGGACATCCAACAGGGGCCTGCGGGAAGCTCCACGGGGCGCTGCGAATCAGGCGGATTCAGCAAGCAATGCAACAAAGGCGTGGGATCTTTCGGTCGGCGTCCCGATTCTTCCTTTAAGGCTCGACGGTCGCTTGGGACGAACCGCCGGCGAAACGAAATTTCCACCTTTAACGCAAGGTAAGATACGAGACGTACGTTGCAGCAAGTCTCCTGCCCGAAGCTTAGGAATGACCCGTCGCTATTTGATAATCCTGAAAATAGTGCGAGAATGCTCGGCCTAATAGGCGTCACTCGACCCGGCACCGGAAGCGCGGCGATCGTGTCCGGTACAGGTTTTCGGCTGGCGTTAGACCGGGCGAAGGTCTCCGTTTAGACATTGGATTCCGTGCACCCGTTCGGTTTAGTAAAAGTGCCCGCTCCATCCGAGATGCGCTGATTGCGGACACCGGTCAACCCATTTATTGCCGTGCATTCCACACCGCCCTGAGTCATGACATTGCGAGCTTCTGATTACTCTTCCTGGCGGGAGCACCGCCTCGCCGCGCGGCTCGATGAAGCGGGTCCTTCGGCCGGACAGCAACATTTGTTGATCACAGTTGTCGTATATGGCGGTCCTGAAGGACTAGCCACAACGCTAAGATCCTTATTGGAGCAGACGTACCGCAACATAGAGGTGCTGGTGGTAGGTGGAGCGAGCGGCGATGCGGACCTTGAAGAGGCATTTATCTGCTTCCGCGGACTATTTTTCGAGCCGACACTCTCGTTTCAAGACATTCTGCGCGGATCGCACCCGAAAGGAATCTGGCGCGGACAGTACCTGATGTTCGCGCAGACTGGTACCCTATTCGACACCGACGCATTCGCGCTCTTCAACTCGTCGCTTCAAACTCCACCCGGTACCGATTGTTTCGATCTCCTGCTGTGTGATTTCGATCGCGTTGCCGAGGCAGGAACGTTTTCTCAACCGACTTTTACCCCGGGATGGGACCCGGATTTCATCCAATGCTTTCCCTACATTGAGACTGCGTTCTTAGCCTCACGGGGGCTCATCATGCGCCGCCAAGGGCATGCAAGCACGTGTGTTGAGCTGCACGACTGGTTGTGTTTGGTGGCCAAGCGGGAGATACGCCTGAGAACGCACCATGTCACGGAGTCGTTGGTGCACATCCCACCGGCCAAATCCTCGGCGCTCCCGGCTCGACCGACCGCGGAACCCACGCTTGCGGAGAATACGCATGTCGCGGTGGTCGTGCCCAATCGCAACAGCCCGAAATTGTTGGCGCAATGCCTAAACTTTCTTGAGCTTGCCAACCAATTTCGTACCGAGCTGGTGATCGTTGACAATGCGAGCGAAGACGCCGAAGTCCTTTCACTCTATGAGCAGTTGCGGCGGCAGCACGGGGCAACCATCGTCCCAATGAATCAGCGGTTCAATTTCGCCCGCATGATAAATGTCGGCGTCGCGGCTTCGACAGCCCCCGTAATCTTGCTTCTCAACAACGACGTGGAGATCACAACCTCGGGGCTTCTCGAGCAAATGGTTGCCCACGCCATGAGGCCCGAGGTGGGGGTGGTCGGAAGCAAGCTGCTCTACGGGAACGGGTCCGTACAGCACGGCGGGATCTTGTTGCGCGAGGGAAGCGGCGGTCAACAGACACCGATTGCGGAGCATGTATTGAGAGGGGCTGCGAGAACCGATGGCGGCTACTTGAGCACGCTCTCGTGCGTGCGTAACTACCAAGCGGTTACCGGCGCCCTGTTGGCTACGCGGCGCGAGGTCTTCAACGAAGTCGGGGGCTTCGACGAGGTGCACCTTCCGGTCGAGTACAACGACGTCGATTACTGCCTGCGCGTACGCAAAACCGATCGCCGCGTGCTCTGCCTTCCGCTGGACGGGATCTTTCACTACGAATCCTCGACGCGAGGCACGGAGACTTCACCGGAAGTAGCTCGAATGCGGCACGATGCGACGGTCATCATGGCCGGTCGATGGCGCGAGCAGTTCCGACAGGACCCCTTTGGCAACCCCTGGGTCAAACTCGGCGAGACGCCGCAGGCGAGGTTCCCATGGTCGGACGACACGGGCAGTCAATCAAGCTGATCGAAAGCGGGAGGCGTGTGATGCTTGGCGTTCCACATTCAGTCCGAAGCCAGGGCAAGGTTGCGCTGCAACGCATCATGGCGACCAACGATCGCGGCCAACGACTGGTTGCGCGTCTCCAGCGGGTGCTCGCCTTGGCGCCGCCGCCGGTAACGCTGAACGATCGCGTTCTCGCCGAGCGATTGGCGCTGTTCAATGCCGACTGGTATTGCCTGTTGAATCCGGATGTTCGCAACAGTGGCGGCGATCCATTCACGCATTACATGCAATTCGGCTGGCGTGAAGGCCGCAGACCAGCCCCGACCTTCAGTGCGGAGGACTACGCCCAGCTGGAGCAGGGGTTTGATCTCCGGGAGCACAACCCGATCACCCATTTGTTAATGGCGGGTCTAGGAAACCCGGCGGTCTGTCGCTGGCTGGAACAGACGGAGCGGCCAGCGTGCTTCGAACAGGCCGCATCGATCCACTTCGAGCCAGGCCTGTGCCTGACCGGGTACCTCCGCTCCGAAATCGGACTGGGACAAGCCGCGCGCAACTTGGCCTACGCGTGCGACGCACGACGCCTGCCCTTGTCCTTCCGACACGTACCCCTTCCGGGGCGGGAAAACGATTGCGAGTTCATGACGAAATGCAATGCCTTTCCGGATCGAAAGGCGAATCTATTGGTGACCGGACTGCCCTCGATCCTTGACTTGACTCACGAAATTTGGCCTGGGCGGGTCAATATTCTCTATCCATTCTGGGAATTGAGTCGTGTGCCGCGCGAGTGGCTCGACACGGCACGTCGATTCGATGAAATCTGGGCTCCGTCCAGCTTCGTGGCACAGTCGTTTCCGGCCGATTTTGATCGTCCCGTACGATTGGTGCCCCAACCGGTACGACTGTCGTCAACGCCGATCGCGGACATTCGCGAGCGTGAAATCCTACGCTTCTACACCTATCTCGATTTCGATTCCCACAGCGCCCGCAAGAACCCCACCGCCGCGGTTCGCGCATTTCAGGCCGCCTTTCCGGCCGCTCGTCAGGACGTCCAACTGGTGGTCAAGGCACGTGGCGGGGACGACGCCGGATTGCGCAAGTGGCTAGCCACTACCGCCGCGCAAGATTCCCGCATCCGTGTGATCGACAAGACGCTCAGCCGCGACGAAATGGACGCACTGATGCACGAGTGCGACGTGTTCGTGTCGCTGCATCGCTCGGAGGGTTTCGGATTCGGTGCCGCTGAGGCGCTCGCCGGGGGCAAGGCGGTCATCTCGACCGATTACGGCGGCACCGCCGACTTTATCACCCCCGAGACCGGCTACCCGGTGGCCTATGATCTGGTTCTCCTGAAGAAAGGCGACTATCCGGCTTGGAAGAAACAGGAGTGGGCGGAGCCGCGGCTGGATGCAACCGTTTCAGCGCTACGCTCCGTCTATGAGGATCGATCATCGGCCCATGCCAAGGGGCTGAATGGACAAGCGCTGCTCCGCGACTCGTTCGCCCCGGCCGTTGTCGGCGCTCGCGTGCAGGGTCTGCTGCAATCGCTGGGTTGCCTGGAGGGCGACGATTTCGGAGGAGGAATCGAGCCAGCCTCCGCCTAGGGAATCGTTTGTTCTGCGTTTCCCGTCCGGGCCGGGATGGTCCCGCATTTTCGACCGATTCAAACGCGAAGAATACGGACGGCTCCGCGAGTCGCGCCTATCGGACCGCGGCGATCGCCGATACCGCGCGCTGCCGGGCTCAGCGGTCGGGGCGATTTGACGTTCGTCGCAGCGAGCTGAATACGGCGCGTATCGGGGCCGTTACACGCCAAGATGTCGAGGACAGCAACGCTGCGATCTGTTGATGGGCCTCGGCTAGCGATTCAGTCAGCGCGACGTTCGCTTGGTCGCGTTGTGCCACCATCCGCGACAGCACCTCGACTTGCTCCAGACGACTTGCCGACGCCTCATTCAAAGCGATCAAGGTCTGGTTGAGCGACTCGATCTGCGCATGCCGACTTGCCGATTCCGCATTCACCGCGACGAGTTGTTGGTCGCGTTCAGCCAAAGTTTGGCTGAACGACTGGATCTGCGCATGCCGACTTGCCGATTCTGCAGTCACCGCGACGAGTTGTTTGTCGCGCTCAGCCAAAGTCTGGCCGAACGACTCGATCTGCGCATGCCGACTTGCCGATTCCGCAGTCACCGCGACGAGTTGTTGGTCGCGCTCAGCCAAAGTCTGGATCAGCGATTGAAGTTGCTGACTGTTTTTCGTTCCCTCCTCGGTCAATGCGCTCACTTGCTGATTTAGGGTCTCGATCTGGGCATGACGACTTGCCCCTTCCGCGTGCAACGCCACCATTTGAGCTTCACCCTTGGCGACTTGCTCGTTCAACACGCGAATCTGTTGGTCGCGAATTGCGGACGCAGCGAGCTGTTCGTCGCGCTTGACGAGCGCCTGTTGCAACGACTCGATCTGGGCATGTCGGCTTGCCGACTCGGTTTGCAGCGCGCCTAGCGTCTTCTCGAGCAACCGGATCTGCTCGTCACGACTCAGCGCTTCCTGGTGCAGCTCATCCAGGTTTTTCAGTAGCTGTCCAATGCGAGCGTTGTGGACGTCGGCAAGCTCCTTCCGCGCTACCTCCTCCGCAAGCAGTGTGCTGCCAAATGCTTCACCAGCGCGATCAAGCTCGTTGCGAATTCCATCCAATCTCGCCAGCGCGCGAGCCGATTGCGGATCGGCCTGCAGCTCGCCGAGAGCGGAATAGGTCTCTTTGACCCAGGCCGGCAGCTCCGGATTGTCGTAAACATCCGTATCGCTCAGGGAATGGTGGCGGTGGCGGCGCTCAAGGAATCCATCGATCCGAGCTTCCGTATCCGCGCTGTGACGCGCCCAGTGAATGCCAAGCTTGCTTGCAAGCTTGGCTGCCAAGTCCCGCCAATCCTCCAACAATCCTTGATAGGTGATAACCGAACGCGGAAAGCCTCGCGAAAAGTACTCGGCTTCAAGCACGTGCCGAAGCCACAGCAGGTACGTTCGGGCCGGAGTGAAGTCGTCTCGCTTCGCCAGCGACGCCGCAACCTCCAACGGATTCCTAACTGGAATGACGTATTTGACCTCGGCCCCAAAGTCGCGCAGGACTTCCGACCAGAAAGGCAACAATCGGCAGATCCGCGGATCCTTCAAGACAAAGAAGGACGAGCCACCAAAATCCTGATTCAGAATCTCCAGGGCCTTTGCCTTGAAAACGTCTTTTTCCGGCAAACCTGACCATACCGCCTGGACGCTCCGCCAGTCGTCCCACCGCGAGCCGACAGTTTCCAGGATCGAATCGTTGAGACGATAGACATCCAGAGACTCCCAAAATCCGGTCTCGTTATCGCCCTCGACGCCGGGCATCAGGTTCGAAGGGAGGTCCGCACCGAGTAGACTGATCACCCGCGTGAGCGCCGAGGTGCCGCTTCGATGCATCCCGAGAATCAAAACCGCTATGCGCGTCGATCCCGAACGGTCCGACTCCACGGGCGATTCAGCGATCGCGTCGGCATTGCCTGGAACCATGGTTGGATTTTTGGATTCGATTGCTTTCGGTGACCGGTTCGAGCTATCCGCGGCCATGATTTCCCCCCGGGACGGTTCGCCGCGCCGAGATTGCAAGATACACGGAGGCAAGCCTCGGCGAATCGGTGCGACCTGCGACGATGATTGCAAATACGGTGTTGGTCAACCGAATGTTAATCCGCTGGTTTCTCCGTCGGTTCGCCGCGATCGGAGCATGATTGCATCGAGTAACACCAACGCGGTAATGCACCGACTCTACGCGCTTGTGTTATTGTGGCATGGCGCGAACGCCCGCGGAGGCATTAGGCAGGTCGGCGACGGTACTTTCCACGCCAGGAAGCTGTGCCACAACATCCATAAGACACCTGCCGCGTTCCGCCCAGGTTTGATTCGCGGCAAAGGCCTTTCGGCGTGCAATCGCTTTGGAATCCGGGGAAGTCGCCAAGGCCACCGCAATCGCCTCGAGAAACGATTCTTGGTTCGGCGCCGACGAAACCAAGCCATCGAAGGCGGTCATCTCGGGAAGGTCGACGGAAACAATCGGCTTCCCCGCGCTCAGGTATTCGTAGACCTTCACCGGATTTGTGGCGAGCGTCAGGTCGTTGATCAAGAAAGGCAGAACGCAAATATCGCACGCGTGCAAATAGCGCGGCAAGTCCGCATAAGCGACCTCGCCGGTGAACTTGACATTCGCAAACTCAGCAAGGCGTCGTTGCGCGGCAACCTGGTCGCGACCAATTAGTAGAATCAAACAGTCGGCAAACCGCCGCGCGATCGCCGCCACGAGATCGACGTCGAGCCAAGGAGCGATCGCCCCGTAATAGCAAAGAATGGGTCGACCGTTCGGGTCCCGGTAAACAGATTCCGGTCGTTTTGAAAAATGAGTGAAATCGGCGCCGTTGCGGATCAACTTGCGTGCAGCGGCGTAAGGAGCCACCCGGTCCTCCAATTTGGCGGAAGAAACGACCACTAGGTCCGCGTGCTCTATAAGTGCGCGCTCGGCGTCGATCATCTTCTGGTCGAAGGTGCCGAAGCCCTCGTGATGGTCCATGCAATCGTACACCACGCGCGCACCAGCAATCGCCCATGCGGCCCCCGACCAGAAAGGATGGTGAATAAGGGCGATTGCCGTGCGGCTATTCGCCCACGACAATAGCGCGCGCACGCCCTCGTTCAGCTGCGCTTGTTCATCTTCACTGGGCAGCGTGTGATAGACGTCGCGGGCACCCTTGAGATTCAGGAAGACTTGGAAAAGGCGCCCTTCCTCATCCAATTGCTCAATCCTGAATCCCGGCCGACTGTCGGCAACCAGATTGCTGGAGATGTAGAAGACCCGATGACCCGCGGAAACCATTTCGCAAGCGAGGTGCTGCGGACGCTGAATCCGGTAGTGCCAGTCGATGACCCCGAAAATGAAGTAGTCGTCCTTCCCGGGGCGCGCTGGCGCGGGACGCACGGTCCCTGCCGCAGACCCCCGCGGGGGGTTTCGCAGGTGACTCGGAACCAAGCTGATCAGCGAGGCTCGCACACCCTGGTCGAGCGGCAGTCGGCGCCATGCCCAACCAACGGCAATTCGCGCCGCCCTTAAAATCGTCACCCCGGTATCGCCTCGGGCCAAGAACGCCCGTGACTAGCGGTCACAATGCCAGGTCTCTTGCCAGGGTGGCGACGATCCGGCCCGCGGCATGACCGTCACCGTACGGGGAGACGCCACGGGCCATCGCGGTGTAGGCACTCGGGTCGTCAAGCAGGCACTGGGCTTCGCCGACAATGCGCTCGGGATTCGCGCCCACCAGCTTGACTACGCCTTCCATGACCGCCTCTGGTCGCTCCGTCTCGCTACGAAGCACCAGCACGGGTTTTGCCAACGCCGGCGCCTCCTCCTGAACCCCCCCGGAATCGCTCAGAATTAGGTAGGCACGCTGCATGGCCCCGACAAACGACAGATAGTCCAATGGAGGACACAAGACGATCTGCGGGTGCCCGCCCAGTAGCTCATCGGCTACGTCCCGCACGTTCGGGTTGGGGTGGACAGGATATAGGACCTGGATATCGGGGTTGCGTTCGGCCAGGGTCTGGATCGCACGACAGATATTTCTGAACGGCTCCCCGAAATTTTCACGGCGATGCGCGGTGACTAGGATCAGCCGTTTCGTCGGGTCAAGAGGGACACCCACTTCAGGCCGCCATTCGGCGGCGTCAAGCAGCGCGTCGATGACGGTGTTGCCGGTTACTTGGATCGCCTCGGCCGCGATTCCCTCGCGCAATAGATTGTCGCGCGCGCTCTCGGTCGGCGCGAAATGCCACCTCGCCATTCGGCTTGCGACGACTCGATTCATCTCCTCGGGAAACGGGTTGTACAGGTCACCGGTGCGCAGCCCGGCCTCCACGTGCCCGAACGGGATACGGTGATAAAAACAGGCAAGCGCGACCGTCATCACCGTCGTCGTGTCGCCCTGAGCCAGCACCGCATCCGGTCTCTGTGCGGTAAACACGTCGTCCAACGCAATCAGAAGGCGTGCCGTCAGCGGGGTCAGGGCTTGGTTCGGCCGCATGAGGTCGAGGTCGATCTGGGGCTCGATCCCGAACAGGCCGAGCACCTGATCCAACATCTGGCGGTGCTGTGCGGTGGCAAGCACCCGAACATCAGCCCAAGGCTCCCGGCCTAGCGCTCGAATCACGGGTGCCATCTTAATGGCTTCGGGGCGCGTGCCGACCGCGCACAACACTTTCAACATGATGTGATACCTGGCGCCAAACGTCGAAAACGATCGGCGGAATCGAGAAGCTCGCGATTCGGCTGCATTTTACTCGACCAGCTGGGAATCCGCCTACCTTCTCGCCTTCGCGGCAGCTAACGATCCTTTCCATCCCTCGTTCGGTACGAATGGGGAACCCATTTCCCCCACTTTTCCTCGTAGATTTCCTTGTTTTTATCAAACTGAGCGCGACGTTCCCCGAGCTTCAGCGTGTCAAACGCGGCGGAAAGAACGTGATGGATGAAAACGTCCTCCGCGCAACCGATTCTCAGCCCTAATTGCTCGACGCGGCGACAATAATCATCGTCCTCAAAAAAGCCGACGCCGAATGCCTCATCCAGCGGCCCTACCCGCTCGTATACAGTCCGCGCCATCATCACGCAAAAAAACGCCACCGTGCGAGTCCCAAAGACCCTTCCGATATGCATGGCCGTATGGCGGGCCGCAGCCTCGCGCATCTCCGTCATGTCTGAATAGACGATCGGAATCCGAGCCTCGTTTCCAATGTTGTTGGTTACCGGACCGATTAGGCCAATCGTGGCGTCGCGCCGCAAGTGTCCCATCAAGGTACGCACCCAACCCGGCGTTACGTAGGTATCGTTGTTGAGTAGCGCAACATAGTCACCCGTCGCAACAGCCAGCCCCTGATTGTTGGCGGCGGCGAATCCCCTGTTGCCGGCGTTGGCAATCAGTCGACGATTGGCTCCTTGACCTACCCACTCCTTCAAGTAATCCACGGATCCGTCGGATGACGCGTTGTCGACCACGATCAGCTCCATCCGCTCGTAATCGCTGTAGTCGTCCAAACTCTCGAGACACGCCTTTGTCAGATCGATATTGTTGTACGTGACAACGATTACGCTGACCGTCGGATCTTGTGCGGGGCTCTCGGCGATTTCCGCGAGGGCCCGTGTGCGATGTTCCCAAGTCTGCCCCCGCGCGAACTCCTGACGCCGCGAAACCTCCCCGGGGCTTGTAGGCGCCCGAAGCGCTCGCTCGACAGCGGCAAGGAAAGACGAGATATCCGGACCGATGCTGACCAGATCTTCAAACTGATGTATCTCGGGGAGATCGACCGAGACGACGGGTTTCCCTGCGCTCAAGAACTCATAAACCTTTACCGGATTCGTCGCCAAAGTGAGTGGCAACACCTTGAACGGCAGAATGCAGACATCGAAACCATGTACATAATAGGGTAGATCCGAATAGATCACCTCCCCCGTTAACAACACATTCCGACAACTCGACAACCGCTTGCGGGCATCCACGGTGTCGGCCCCCACCAGTAGGACGCAACACGTTTCGAATCGGTTCGCGACCGCCTCCAACAGGTCAAGGTCGAACCATTCGGCAATCGCTCCGTAATAGCCGATAACCTTACGTCCATCGGAATCCCGGTAGGGTGCGGGATGACCTGCCGCAAAGTGGTCATACTCGCACGCATTGCGGATCACCGCGTGCCGCTGGGCACGGCCGGAAACGAGTTTTTCAAGCCACGCCGACGTGGTGACCGTTAAATGCGCGCTGGACAGCAGCGCCCGCTCCAGGGCGACCAGCTCCGGTGCGGTGTTGCCAAACCCCTCGTGATGGTCCATGCAGTCGTAGACAACACGACTATTCGGCAAGACAGTCGCGACATTCGTCCAGAACGGATGCTGTATCAACGAGACAAGGTTGCGCGATCCCGCCCACAACAGCATTTCACCGACGCCACCCCTGAGCTGCGTGATCAACTCTTCGCCGGGAAGCGTGCTGTAGATCGATGGACCACCGGATGCAAAGAGCTTGATCTGGAATAGGCCGCGAGACTCATTCAATGCCTCGCATTCGAAGCCGGATAGACCCTGATCCGATAATGCCGAAGAAATGTAAAAGACCCGCCGGCCCGAGGCAGCCAATGAGAGGGCTAATTGTTGCGGTCGCTGGTGACGGAAATGCCAATCGATGACACCCCAGACAACATAGTCCGGCACTCCGGGCTGTTGCGCGCGCGGCTTGATCGCCGGCGCCTGGAAATTGACGGGCGCCGACCCGCCTCGATGTACGCGCCTTACAATCGCAGGTAGAAATCCGTGATAGAACCGACTTATGAAGCGCTTTGCGGCGAGCGGTAGAGGAAGTCGGTGGTAGTAGCGACGTAGCACGTCTGTTATCCATCGTCGGTTATTGGTAAGCGAGAATCTGATCAGCTCCCGACTCAGCTGCCCGGACATCAAGATACCGGAGGAACGACGGAGCGGGGGTTGGTGGTGCGCACATCCGTAAACGCGCTCTTCGGGTTTTTTCCAAAAGGTGGGCAACGCTCGACCCGGTGAATTTTCGCCACGGCGAGCGCGTCGATCAGTGTGCCGGCACGGATATCCCAGGTGTTGGCACGAGCGATGCGGCGAAGGAGCGCTTGGTGCTCCGGGTCGTGACGGAGATCCATGGCTTTCCGTAGCTTGGCAATGTAGTCGTTTTGATCGGTGGAAACGAGGACGGCCTCGTACCGGGTGCACTCTTGCAGACGCGGGGTAACGACTGGCCGCCCGCCTGCCATATACTCGAACAACTTGACCGGAGAGACGGCATCCGTGACTTCGTTGACGACAAATGGAATGGTGGCAACGTCAAAGGCCCGGAGATAAGCGGGCAGATCCCGGTAGGCCTTGGCACCGAGCCAATGGACGTTGGGAAGGTCGAACACCTCAAGGTGCGCGGACATCGAGTCACCATATAGTGGGCCGATAAAAACGAGCTCGCAATCCGGCAGAGCCGCGGCCGTAGTGCGGATGAGAGTGAAGTCAAGCCACTCGGCGATGGCGCCGTAGTAGCCGATGATCGGTCTGCCCATCAGCTCGGCAATATCCGCAGGCGGCGCATCACGACTGAAGTCCGAGAAAAACCCATAGTCCACCCCATTTGGACACAGCACGGCGTCGGGGCGGCGTTCTCGCATCTTGCCGAGCAGCGTGCGTGCCGACGCCGCTACCAGATCGGCTCCGGTAATCGCTTCCTCAAACCAATTCCGCAGCATCCCAATCTCGTAGGCAGCCTCGAATACCTCCAACTCGTCGATGTGCTCGAAGATGACCCTGGGGTCCTTGAGCTGCTTGGTCCAACCGAAGTTATAGATGTAGGAGACGGCAATCGGTTGGGGGATGAGCTCGAGCAAGTCGATCTCTCCGAGGGGCAGCTTTGTCAGATAGATGCGGGGCGACACCAGTTGCAACCCCACGTCGGACTCTGGTGAAGAATCGTCGAGTCCATAGAAGACGAGGTAGCCGAGCCTGGCAAATGCGAGCGCCATTTGCTGGGGTCGCTGAAAGAGGGTGACGTTCCATCCTATCGATGGCGGGTAGACGACGATACCCGCAACATCGGCATGTTCCTCGAGCACGCGGCGGAGCTGCGCCTCGATACGGCGGCGCACCACGGGGTCGCCGCCTCTCGGCCGTCGAGTCGATTGGTCAGTGCTCGCGGACCCTTTGGACCGGTCATCCGCAACTATCGGGGCGCCGATTGCGTCGGGCATTGACTCGGGGGCGGCAGCTACCGTTTCGGCGAGCGCGCGCCGCCAAGAACGGAGGCTCGCGTGCAGACGCCAAAGACGGCTGGCGAGCCGCACGGTTCGGCTGTCGAGGATCGCTTGGGATCGCCTTTCCGTTTCGTCGCGCTGAATCTGGACCTGGCGATGCGCGATCTCGAGTCCACGGTGCTCGTCGTGCAAGCTCGCGAGCTCCGAGCCCAAGCTCGAGACCTCCGAGCGTAACTTCGACATCTCCGTTTCGAGGCGCGCTCTTTGGTTGTGAACCCTGCCAACGGTAAGGTAGCCGTAGGCGCCAATGGTCTCTTGATCCGCGGACGGTGGCGGCGGGACGTCGACCAAGCATGCCCGGTTCGACTCCGCGTTCGCTCGAAGACGCGAAATCGTCGCACCGGCGGCAGCCTTCGCGTGTGTCGCGGTCTCGACGATCACGTCGGCCGACAGCACCGACAGGTCCACCACTTGGGATCCTAATCCGAGCTGCTGCATCGCGACCTCAACCTTACGGTCGTAGGACAGCGCCATCACGGGCACCCCGACATTGGCGGCAAAGACTACCGAGTGCAGGCGCATGCCGATCGTCAGATCGCAGGACCCGATGATTGCCATCCTCTCCGCCGGGGTGTAGTCGCCACGAAGGATCGACGACCGGTCGATCCGCTCCATTCGGCGAGCCACCTCCAGGGCGGCAAGGGCATCGTTCTCGTGTCGGTTTGGCGACTGCTGGAAGGGCACAAACAGGATGTCGGCATCCCGTAGACACACCAAGCGATCCAACGCCGCCGCCAGCTCGGCCGCCCATTCACCGGCGCCCCAGGGGCGAACCGCCACGGCGATAGTGCACAAGCCGGTTTGGTGGATTCGCTCCAGATGGAGAATCTGGTCCGCGATGCCGACCGACGCGGGCTCGAGGGTCCAAACCGGATCTGCGGTCACCCGCACGCGGCTCGTGTCCACGCCGATATCCGACAGCAGGGCCAACGACGTATCGTCGCGCACCGTCGCCGCCGACGCCCTGGCGAAGGCGAGTCGGGTATAGCGGCGACCGTCCGCGCTGCTCAGTGGCCCCACCCCAACGCCATAGATGATCAGCGGCGTCGACGTCATTCCGGCCAAGAGCGCGAACCCGGCGTAGTAGCCGATAGTGCCATGACGAGTCGTGAGGATGTCGTCCGGGTCGAACCCGCTGTGGTCCTGGAATAGGCCGCCTCCGCCCAGGACCATGACGTCGGCGCGCTCCGCCTCTTCCGCGAGCCGGACTACATCCTGCCAGTGAAAAGAGTCGACCCCGTGCTCGCCGATCACGGCCTCCGGAGACCCCGCCATTACAACGATCGTGGCGCCCGGATTGGTGCCTTGCAGATCACCCAGCAAGACGGCGAGAATCGCTTCGTCCCCGGTGTTGGCGAACCCGTAGTAACCACACACGAGAATGCGGCGAACCTTCATGAGCTGCTGGCCTCAGTAGGTAGTGCGCGTACCGCAGGGGGCGTATCGAATGGTTATCAGCGACCGAAAGTGGTGCCGATCGAAAGCCTTTCCGGGACCTCGATCGGCGCGCCACGATGCCCGTGGCGGTAGGTTACCACCGGTGGCCCCTCCCCTGGGCCACCGGAGACGGCGCCGCTCCCGACCCTAGGGTCTGGGTGGAAGCGCCAGGCCGAACGAACGGGCCAGGAAGACAGCCATCTCGGCGCGAGTCACGCTGTTCTCAGGACAGTAGTTACCGCCCCCGCAGCCCGTGGTGACCCCATCGACGGCCAGCTTCTCGATCCAGGCGGCCGCCCAGTAACCCAGCGGCACGTCCAGGAACCTCGTCCCGGTCGCCGGCGGCGGCTGGTAAGTGCGCCCGTACTTCGAGCGCAGCAGGAACACCGCCATTTCGGCCCGGGTGACGCTGCTTTCGGGGCAATAGCGCCCGCCGCCGCAACCGAGCGTGACCCCTTCGGTTGCAAGCTGCTCGATCCAGCCGGCCGCCCAGTAAGTCGCCGGCACGTCGCTGAAGCGCGTTCCGGTCGGCGCCGGTGGGCTGTAGCCGCCGCCGTGGATACCGCGCAGCAGAAAGGCGGCCATCTCGGCACGACTGACCAGACTCAGCGGACAGTACAGACCCGCCCCGCAGCCGGTCGTGATGCCCGCGTTGGCAATCGCCTGGATGTGCTGCCACGCCCAGTCCGTGCTCGGCACATCGGTGAAGCGCGGGACTGAATTTACGGCCGCCAAGGCGTCGACGCGTCCCGCGCCCGTGCGGTCGTCGACCCCGGGGGCGCCGATATCGGTCGCGGTCTTGCGCAGGATGGACTTCACCTGGGCCGGGGCCAAAGTAGGGTCGCGCGAAAGCATCAACGCGGCGATGCCGGCCACCTTGGGTGTCGAGGAGGAGGTTCCGTTGAAGTTGTAGGTGTAGTCCAGCAAAATCCCGGTGGCGCTGTTGTCGAAATTGTACCCGTCGGTACCCCTGCGGTCCGTTGTGTAGCTCCAGGGTCCCGGCGCGACGACGTCCGGTCCGGCGCCCAGGTAGCTCGACCCCCAGGAGAACTCGCCGTCGCTGCTCGCTGCACCCTTGTGCTCGTCGGTAGGGCTGGAGGCGCCGACGCAGATCACATTGGTCGTCGCGGTGAGGTTGCAGGGGTACGCAGTTTGATAGGTATAGGGCGGCCGATCGGGTCCGTTGCCGGCGGCGAAAACCACGGTGCGTCCCGCCGCTAGGGCGTCTTGGATGGCCGTCGTGATCGTTGAGCTCGGGGCCCCCGACCATCCCCAGGAATTGCTAAGCACCTTGGCCCCATGCTGGACCGCGAGATCAATACCTCTCGCCAGGTCCTCAAGGGTGTCGCCCCAGTGGATCGGCATGATCTTGACGCCCGGCGCGGTGCCAATGGTGCCGATGCCGTTGTTTCGCTTGGCGCCCACGTTTCCGGCGCAGGCCGTTCCGTGGTTGTCGCTACTCGACTTTGGCCCGCCACCCGGTTGGCCGGTCGCGGCGTCGTAACCGGTTACCAGATTGAGGTCGGGATGCCCGAGGTCCACACCCGTATCGACTACGGCCACCACCACTTGGGGCGATACCGCGACCTTGCCCCACGCCTCGAAGGCATTCAAGTCGTTGGCGTCGCCGCCCAGTCCGGCGATCTGCCCGGAGTTCTTCAGCTCGTAGCCGCGTGCGCCATAGGTGTCGTTGCCGATCGGCTGGACGTCGACGTTGGTGGTTCCCACCACGCGCACGTCGTCGATGTAGAGTCCTTCGCGCGAAATCGAGCTGTCGCTGTGAAAATATACGCCGAGCTGGATGTTCGCTTTTCGCCAAGCGGGCGGGATGCGAAACAAGACGCGCCGCCAACCGTTTTGGGTGGTTGGATCGACGGTTAGATCACCCGTATAGCCAATCGCCAAGTAACTTAGTCCGAAAGTGCCGGACGTGCTGTTGTCCCGGACTACGAGCATGCCGTAATCGTAGATGCTGGATCCGGGATCCTCGTACTTGGCGTAGAACCAAAGCTCGAAATAGGCCTCTTCGAATGGCGCAAGGTTCACCGTAGGACTTAACAAAAGGGCGTCCGCGTCGTTCGGATAAGGACCCGGCGCGAGCACGCCGGCGGTACCGCCGCCGGTCATATAGATGGCGTAGTTGCCGGAACGCTTGCGCACCCCCTGGACGACGCCTCGCGCGTCGATCGTCCCCAGCGACAGGGTGCTCCAGCCGGCCGCCGCGGCCTCGAAACCCTCGGATATCAGCGTCGTCCAGCCCACGGGCGCCAGGGTTGGCGGCGACATCGGAGGCGGAGAGTCCAGACTGGTCGCATCGGGCGAGGTCTCGAGCGGCTCGAACGGCATGTCGAGTGGAAGTTGTATTGGGCCGAGGTCGGGCGCAGGCAACCGCGGGGGCTCCAGGTGATGGATGACCACGAAGTTCGGCTCGGCGTAGGCGACTTCCGGGAGCGCGGCGAGCACCCGGCTTACGGCGAAGGCGCGGCCGTCCTCGGGATCCTCAATCGTGACGACGAAGGTCCGCGGACGCGACGGTTTCAGGCCCAGCAATCCCTCGGTCGGCGCAAGTGACGATAATATGTCCCACGCGTCCTCGGCGCCGAGCTCATGGTCGAAGGCTACGATCACCTCGTTGGACGGGATCTGGATGGCGCCGCCGAGCTCGAATACCGGCTGGGTCGCCACATCGAGGCGCTTGGCCGTCGCCAGGGTATCGGCCGCGTCCTGCCATTTCCCGGCTTTTGGATCCGACGCCGCGCCGCGATAGAGCACGAACCGATGCTCGGTGGCAGCGGGGCTGTCGCTCAGCGCATCGCGCTCCCAGTCGGTCGCGGCTTGGAAGGCACCGAGCCCTTTGGAATCGACACCGATGGCGACTAGGGTATCACTGGCCGTCAGCCGAACCGGCTGACCTTGGTAGAGATAGTAGTATGGGGAATCGCCTCCCGGCTCGGGGGCGGCGGAGGCCGCGCTCACCGCAATGAGCGAGAGTACCAACGCGAGGATCGTCGCAAACCGGCTCTTCATCTTTGCCCCTCCATGTTGGGTTGGTCCGGATACGCGTACGGAGTAGCCGACTCTTGATAAAGGATTCGGCGGTCGCGGTTTGGGATCCCTTTCCCAAACCCCGTCATCCCGGGAATCGACCGTCTCCGATCTTAAACCGAATTATCGCAAGGTTGGAAACTGTTGCCTTGCCCGCCGTGCCGACCTCACGACGCGCTAAACAGCCCGGCAAAGCCCATGAAGGCCATCGACAGGATGCCGGCGATGATCAGATTCAGCGCGGTGCCGCGAATCAGCCGCGGGACCGGGGCCAGCTCGGTTTCCTGGCGCAGCCCGGCCATCAGCACCAGCGCGAGGGTAAAGCCCATGCCGGCGCCGAGTGCGTAGACCAGTCCCTGCACCAAGCCGTAACCCTTGTTGGTGGCGAAGATCGCGAGCCCGAGCACGGCGCAGTTCGTGGTGATGAGCGGCAGAAAGATCCCCAGTGCCTTGAACAGTGCCGGGCTCGTCTTCTTGACCACCATCTCGATGAACTGCACCGTGCCGGCGATGACCACGATGAAGCTGATGAGTCGCAGGTAGGGGGCGTAGACCAGGATATAGGTATTCAGGACCCAGGCGCAGAGCGCGGTCACCAGCATCACGAAGATGGTGGCCAGCCCCAGTCGGAAAGCGGTTTCGAGACGCTGGGAAACGCCGAGGAAGGGGCACAGACCGAGGAAGTAGGCCAGCACGAAGTTGTTGATCAAGAGCGAGCTGACGAAGATCCACAATAGATCGCTCACGGGGTCTGCGCCTCCATCGCGTCGAGCCGCTGCACCAGTCGCTCGCGGCGCTCCTTGAGCCAATTGAAGAACAGCAGCAGCAGGCCGAGCGTGAGGAAGCCGCCCGGCGGAAGGATCATGATCACCCAGGGCTCGAAATCGGGTCCGAACAGGTCGACGCCGAATAGCCTGCCCTCACCCAGGATCTCGCGCACGCCGCCGAGTGCGAGCAGCGCAAACAGGAATCCGCTGGCCATGCCCAGGGCGTCCAGTAGCGCCAGACCCACCGAATTGCGCGAGGCGAAGGCCTCCTGGCGGCCGAGAATCATGCAGTTGGCGACAATCAGCGGGATGAAGGCACCGAGCTCCTTGTGCAATCGCGGCACCAGGGCCTCCAGCGCAAAGTCGACCACGATCACGAAGCTGGCGATGATGATGACGTAGGTGACGATGCGCACCTGCCGAGGGATCCAGCGCCGCAAGGACGAAACGAAGAAGCTTGATGCGACCAGCACGAAGAAGGTGGCCCCGCCCATCGCCAGGGCGTTTTCGGCGGAGTTGGTGACCGCCAGCATCGGGCACATGCCCAGCACCTGCACAAACACCGGGTTCTCGCGCCAGAGACCCTTGATGAATTCCTCGCGGGGGTCCGCCAGGGGCTTTTTCATGGCTGATGCGTCCGCTTTAGGCTCGGTTTACGCGTCTGCTCAGCGGCAGGCGTCGGGTGCGTCATCGTCCGGCTCCGTCGACCGCGTCGCCAGGAGACCCGGGCAAGCGCGGCCGCCAGCGCGCGAGCGCCTCGTTGATGATCCGCACCACGGCCTTGGATGAGATGGTCGCGCCGGTGATGGCGTCGATCTCGTTCGGGGCCGACTTGCGGCCCTTCTTCACGGCGACGATCTGCGGGTCGACCGCCAGTGAGGTGAAATTGGCCACGAAGGCGGCATCCTTGTAGATCTTGTCGCCCAGACCCGGGGTCTCGCGGCTCTCCAGGATCTCCATGCCCACGACTTGGCGCACGTCCGGGCGGTAGCCGACGAGGAGCCGGATGGTGTCCTGGAAGCCCGGGCCCGCGCCCGGGATCGCATAGCCGATCAGTCGGCCCTCCCGATCATAGCCGGCAAGCACCTGCTCCTCGTCCTTCTCCTGCGACGTCACCGGCACCAGCGTCCCGTCGCGGTAGGCGAGCCGTTGCATGGTAACGGTGCCGGGAAGGACGGTGAAAACCGCCTCCTGAATCATCCGCGCCTTGTAGGCGGTGATGGTCGGCAGCGTGGCCTCGAAGGCCGTCACGATGATCAGTCCGGACAATAGGCCGGCCAGACCCAAGGTCGCGATCAACCGCAATCCGCTCGGCTCGGCGGCGCGGGCAAGACTTGGTGGCGCGACCTTCATCGGGTCTTGACCCCGCGGCCGAAGACCCTGGATTGGGTGTAGCGATCGATCAGGGGCGTGGCCGCGTTCATCAGCAGGATGGCGTACATCACGCCCTCCGGAAAGCCGCCGAAGACCCGGATCAGGACCACCAGCAACCCGATTCCGATGGCGAAGATCCAAGCCCCGCGCGGTGTGAGCGGCGAGGTCACCGGATCGGTGGCCATGAAAAAGGTGCCGATCAGCAGCCCGCCCGAGAAGAGCGAGAACAACGGGGCCGGGTAATGCACGCCATCGATGAGATGCAGGGCGCCGGAGAATAGCGCCACCGAGAGCAGGATACCGGCGGGGATGCGCCAGTCGATGTCGCGCCGCAGCAGCAGGTAGACTCCGCCGGCGAGCAGCAGCAGCCCGCTCGTCTCGCCGATGCAGCCCGCGGTGGTGCCGAGCAACAGGTCTCCCAGCCCGGTCGGCTGCTGCTCGAACTTCATCAGACCCAACGGCGTGGCGGCACTCACCGCGTCGTAGGACCCGTGCATGAAGGGCCACGCCAGGTTCGATGAGTAGACCCGCGGCAGATCGCCGCCGGAGGGTGCGCTCCAGGTGGTCATGGCGGGCGGAAAGGTCGCCAGCAGGAAGGCCCGCCCAACGAGCGCCGGGTTGAACAGGTTATAGCCGAGCCCGCCCCAGATCAGCTTGCCGAGACCGATGGCGACCACGCCGCCTACGAAGGCCATCCACAGGGGCAGCGCCGGCGGCAGGGTCAGCCCCAGCAGCAGACCGGTCAGCAATCCACTGCCGTCGAGGAGCCGATCCCTGCGCTGCTCCAGGGGGGAGAAGACCCACTCGGTCAGCACCGCCCCGGCGATGCTCGCCACCAGCACCAGGGCCGCACCCAGGCCGAAGAACCAGACGCCGGCAACGGTCGCGGGGAGCAGCGCGTAGACCGTATCGCGCATCGCCTGCGAGGTGGTGAGCGACTGGCGCAGCAGCGGTGCGGCGCGCACCAGGAGTCGGGGGTCCTTGTCGCTCATGGCTTGCGCCCGCCGTGGCGAATCGTCTGCTTCGCGCTGCGGATCAACTGCACGATCGGTATCCCCGACGGACACGAGTAGGTGCAGGAGCCGCACTCCACACATTCCGACAGGTGGGCCTGCTTCATCTCGTCGAAGCGGTGCGCCCGCGCGAGTCCGGCAAGCTTGGAGGGGTTGAGGAAATAGGGGCAGGCCTCGACGCAACGGCCGCAACGAATACAGGGATATTCCCGCGGGCGGGCCGTATCCTCGGCGGTAAACGCCAGGACCCCGGCGCTGGTCTTGATGATCGGGGCGTCCAGGCTGGCGATGGGGGTCCCCATCATCGGACCGCCCATGACCACCTCCCGGGTCTCCTGGTTGTGTCCTCCGCAGAACCGCAGCACCTCGCGCACCGGCGTACCCAGGGGCACGATCAGATTCGACGGCTGGTTGATGCCCGGTCCGGAGACGGTCACGCGCCGGTCGATGTAGGGCACGCCCCGATCGAACCAGTCGGCAATGGCGGCGATGGTGCCGACGTTGTTCATGATGATCCCGAGATCCGCGGCGTGCAGACCCTTCGGAACCTCGATGCCGAGCAGCGACTTGATCAGCATCTTGGAGTCGCCCTGGGGGTACTTGACCCGCAGGGGCACGACCCGGATCGCGCGGTCCTTGCCGATGCGCTCGCGCAGGGTGGCGATGGCGTCGGCCTTGTTGAGCTCGATCCCGATAATGGTCTCCTCGGCGCCGAGCAGGGTGTGGAGGATCTCGATGCCGCGCAGCACGTCGTCCGGCTGCTCGACCATCACCCGATGATCGTTGGTGAGGTAGGGCTCGCACTCGGCTCCATTGGCGATCAGGTATTTGATCCTAACCCCTTCGCGCAGGGCGTACTTGACGTGTGCCGGCAGTGCAGCCCCGCCGAGCCCGACGATCCCCGCCCGCTGGACCTCGGCGCTCAGCTC
>JBGSTR010000639.1:0-1885 GCA_041736365.1 Chromatiaceae bacterium
CCGCGCCTTTGGTCACCGCGGCCCCGGTATCGGCGCATGGGGGCGACGTCGAGCTGATCCGCAGCCTCGACCTCTCCCGGCGGCTGGAGCGCGACGCCTATAAGAACGACCTCCAGAAGTACCAGACCCGCTTCGCCCGCCACATCCTCGGCAAAAAGTTTGGCGAGCGCTCCCTGGTGCTCGCCTTCGAAGGCTCCGACGCGGCCGGCAAGGGCGGGGCGATCCGCCGGGTTACGGGCGCGCTCGATGCGCGACTCTACAAGACCGTGCCGGTCGCCGCGCCGACCGAGGAGGAGCGCGCGCAGCCCTACCTGTGGCGCTTTTGGCGTCACGTGCCGGGTGATCGCGGGGTGGTGATCTTCGATCGCACCTGGTACGGGCGAGTCCTGGTCGAGCGGGTGGAGGGCTTCTGCGGCGAGGACGACTGGATGCGCGCCTACGAGGAGATCAACGAATTCGAGGATCAGTTGGTGGACAGCGGCGCTATCCTCTGTAAGTTCTGGCTGCAAATCAGCAAGGACGAGCAGCTGCGGCGCTTCCAGGAGCGCGAGCAGGTCGGCTTCAAGCGTTTCAAGATCACCGACGAGGACTGGCGCAACCGCGATCGTTGGGAGGATTACGAGCGTGCCGTGTCCGACATGGTCGCGCGCACCTCCACCCCGAACGCCCCCTGGACCCTGGTGGAGGCCAACGACAAGCGCTACGCGCGCGTCAAGGTGCTGCGCACGATCTGCGACGCGATGGCTCGGGCGCTGTAGGATCCCGCTCGCCGCGGTAGCGGCTCCGCGGCGGGGTATCGGTCAGAGGTTCGCTTGCGGTTAACTGTTTCTGCTCCGTTTGTCCAAACGCAAAATGCATGAGCTGACCCCGGACGGATGAACCTACCCCCTACGCTGCGCTCGCTCTACGCGACCTACCTGCGGCATCTGCTGCATCTGCGCATCGTGGCGATTGCGGGTCAGGTATTTGCCTATGCGGTTGCGTCCCGCGACCCGCACTTCGCCCTGCCAATCGTGCCGCTGGCGCTGCTCGGGGGCGCGCTGCTCGGCTACACCCTGTTTGCCCTGCGGCGGCTTCCGCGACGCTCGGGCGTGGGCGAGCGGGCGATCCTCATCGAGACCGGCATCGACCTCGTCAGCCTAACCACTGCCCTGTATCTGACCGGCGGCTCCAGCAACCCGCTGGTGTCCCTGCTGTTGCTTCCGGTGACGGTTGCCACCGCGACCCTGCGTCCGGCGCTGAGCTGGTCGGTCGCGGCCACCGCCGCCGCCTGCTATACGCTGCTGATGTTTTTACACGAGCCGTTCGCGATGGAGCACCACAGCGCCGGTGCGTTCGAAATACACATCTGGGGCATGTGGTACGGGTTCCTGTTGAGCGCACTGCTGGTCGCGCTGTTCGTGTCGCGCATCGGCATCACGCTTCGCGAGCACGACCGAGACCTGGTCGCGGCCCGCGAGGAGGCATTGCGCAACGAGCAATGGCTCGCGCTGGGCACGCTGGCCGCCGGAACCGCGCACGAGCTCGGCACGCCGCTGTCGACCATCGCCGTGATTTCGACGGACCTCGCGGACGAATACCGGGACGACCCGGAGCTGGCCGACCGTATTGGCGTCTTGAGGTCCCAGATCGATCGCTGCAAGGCGATCCTCTCGCGCATGGCGATGGAGGCCGGTGCGGTGCGCGCCGACTCCGGGAAGCTGATGGCCATCGACAACTATCTGGCCGAGCTGCTGGACGACTGGCGCTCGATGCGGCCGGGCGCAAAGCTGCTCGTCCACTGGGAAGGCACCGACCCGGCGCCCCGGATCGTGGCCGACCGTGCGCTGACCCAGGCCATTCAGAACATCCTCAATAATGCCGCCGACGCCTCGCCCGAGGCGGT
>JBGSTR010000651.1:0-10920 GCA_041736365.1 Chromatiaceae bacterium
CTGTTCTGCCCGGCCCGCGGCTGGCCGATCAGCCGATCAAGCCGCTCGAGCAGCCTCTCCCGGGTGGCCAGTCCGGTTAGCGGGTCGGTCGCGGCGACTCCCAGCCGCCGTCGTGCCCGATCCTCGGCGAGCCGAAGCCGCCGGCGCACACAGGAGATCAATTGTTCCGGGGCGACCGGCTTGGCGAGAAAATCGTCGGCGCCAATGCGCAGTGCCTCCAGCTGCCGGTGCGCATCCAGCTCGCAGGAGAGAAATACGATCGGGAGATCCGCAAACAGGCTCTGTTCGCGAATGATGCCCGTGAGCTCAATGCCGTTGGCCCCCGGCATGTGCAGATCCATCAGCACGAGATCCGGTAAAAACCGTTCCACGGCCTCGAGCACACGCAAGGGATCTTCGACTCGCTCCGTGACCATCCCCGCACCCGTAAGCACCCGGGCCGCAAACAGACCCGCCACCGGCTGATCGTCTACCACCAGAATGCGCGAGGGTGCCTTTTTCCGGGCGCCGGTCAGAATCCCGAGACGGCTCGCAAGCTCCTCCGGACCCATCGATGCCGCCAGATAGGCTTGAGTGCCCGCCCGCATCGCCGCAAGCCGATAGCGGATATCCGGGGTATGCGCCAGACAGGCAACCGCGGCCTTACTCGAGTTGCGAGCCGAGATGTCCCCGATCAAAGCGCCAAGGGCCTCCGGCGTCGCCGCGGAACGCGTATCGATCAGTAGAAAATTGAAACGCCCGGTGGCCAATCGCTTCTCGAGCGAGGTCGGTCCAGCGACGCGCTCGAATTGCAGGCCACGGCTGGTGAGCGCATTTCCCAGCGCACCGGCGAGGGCAGTATCCTTGCTCACCAGCAAGAAGGCGGCGAGATGAGGGCGAAATACGGGAGCTTGATTCATCTGTGTCGCGTCCATTCGATGTTATTGTTCCAGTCGGCCGCGAGCCTTGGCCGGCTTTTTCGAGAGCGGGCGTGCAGCCCGTTCCACCCGATCAGTCTAGCCGCAACCCGATCCATGCTGCGCTCGCACCCGACGCAGATGGCACAGCGGGCCGCCGAGCGGGCGTCGCGAGTCATCCGCTCGCGGCGACTCCTCGACCTCTTACGCGAACGAATTGCCGACTAATACGTCGATTGATGCCATAGGCACGGTCTCCGATTTCCTCCGGAACGACGCAATGCGGTAGGAAATCACGCAGCGCACTCCACCTGGGAGTCCTCCCCCTTATCCAGAAGCTTCAGACTACGATGACCTCACCCCACGATCTGATCGGGTACTTCGCCGCCGCACTCACCACGTTGTCGTTCGTCCCTCAAGTGCTGCGGATCGCGCGCACTCGGGACACCCGCGCAATTTCGCTTGGGATGTATCTGATGTTCAGCTCGGGCGTGGCCCTATGGGGGATCTACGGGGTGCTGATCCAGTCTTGGCCGATCGTGCTCGCCAACACCGTGACTTTGGGTCTGACGCTAGTCGTGCTTTGGCACAAGCTCAGGGAAGAACGCGGAACCGAAGACCGCGCGTAAGGCAAGGATTCGCGTCGATATCGGTCGACGGTTTGAGGTCGCGCAAGGACTAGCCGACCTCCCCACCGCCGTATCCAAATACGCCGGCGGATATCCGGCGTCAGCCGACTCGGTCGTTCAACCGTCCGCTCCGCAAAAGCTTACGCATTCCGATAGGGTCTGAAAGGGCGCTCGCCCGGCACAGCTGCCATAGGAAAACGGCTTGCAGCGATTGTCTCGATAATCGTAGAAAAACCCGCGCTTTGCACCCCGACAAGGACCGGGGTCCGGTTGGCTCAGGCAGCTAACCGGTAGCTCCTCGCTGGTATCGACTATTCCGGCGTCGCCGCCGCATGCGGACAGAACAAGCGGCAACCACAGGACGGAAAACCGGACTAGGGATCGCATCGCAATGCTCCAGAATCGGACAAAAAATCTCGGGTGACACCCGTACGTCGGCGACTGCAACATCAAGCAGGGGATCTCGAGCCGCGACGATCAGCCCGCGCGGTCGCGCCGGAAGGAGCACTCTTCCACCAGTCTCGGTGGCGAAACTCCGAGCCATCGCGGGACATGGCACGAAATTCTCCATTTTGGAAAAATCCCCACCCCTTGACGCGCGGGCCGTGAACAAACAACGTCCACGCGGGGATCGCATTGCGCAACACGACGCGATGAAAATCGCCGCCACGCAGCACATTGAAACGCCAGGGCCGAATAAAAGCCGTGCGGGTTTGGTTCATGGCGGGGTCGATGCGGCGGATCTCGTCATAGCCTCCACTAAGGACCAAGCTGACCGCCCGGCCCCAAGGATGATCATGCAGTCCGCGGTCAGGGTCGGAGTCGACGAACCGGTGAAAATAGGCACGCCAGCCGAAGGCACCAAACAGGTAGTAGCGTTCGAGGTATGGCTCGCCCTGCTCGCCGTCGATGAAACGGCAGGGCAAGCGCCCGGAAATTCGGAAGAGGAGTTTTTCGATCACGGTCGGGAGCAATCGCGCGGTCTCTGCGAAAGGTTACAGCTTCACCCGGGTGCAGGCTCAACGGACGAGCCCGCGGGAGGAAGTGTACAACACTCGGACAACGGCGCGCTGATGCGCCGCGGCGAGGCTGGTTCGGGCTCGCGCCGGCGGGCGCGCCGGCCTTCGGTGCTCAACGACGCTGAATCGGAATGTATTGCCGCCTTTTGGAGACGCCGACCAGATCCGTCCCGACATTTGACCGCCTCGCGGGCCATCCGTAGCCCGGAGGTAACCGCCTTGACGGTCGATTCACCCGCGGTCAATACGCGCGGTCATTGAGTAGGGTAAAGGCCGTACGCGCGAGAACGACCATATCGAGCCAAAGCGACCAGTTGTTGATGTATTCGATATCGCTCGTGACGCGCTCCTCCATAAGGTCGATATCGTCGGTCTCGCCCCGGAATCCCCGCACTTGGGCGAGACCAGTGATACCGGGTTTGATCCTGTGACGAGCGAGGTACGCATCGATCTTGCGCGAATAATAGTCATTGTGCTGAACCGCGTGCGGGCGCGGCCCGACCAGGGACATGTCGCCGATGAGCACGTTGATAAGCTGGGGCAGCTCGTCAATACTGGTGCGCCTGATGAAGCGCCCGACCGGGGTTACCCTCGGGTCGTCCTTGGTCGCCTGCTTTACGACACTTGCGGCAATCGGATGATGATACATGCTGCGAAATTTGAAGATCTTGAACACGCGCCCATCCCAACCCGTGCGCTCCTGTTTGAACAGGATCGGACCGGAGCTGTTCAGCTTGACCGCGAGCGCGGCGGCAATGATCAGCGGGCTCAAGCCTAGAAGCGCCAAACCCGCCAGGAGCCTATCCTCGATTGCTTTCAATACCAGCATTCGGCCCCGCAACGGAGTCTCCGACATTGCGATGACCGGAACGCCCCCAAGCTCCTTGACGTTGTGATTGATCAGGTTCAGCGTGAAGATGTCCGGAACCCAATTGATGTTGATGGAGCGGTCCAGCAGATTGACGTAGAGCTTGCGCAGCTCGGGGCTGGACTCCATCGATGTCAGGATGTACACGGTCCTGATGCGCCTCTCGTCAATGATCCGTGCGATGTCCTCCACCGGACCCAATAGCGGCAGCTTCATCTCCCGATCCTTCGCTCGCCGTTCACGTCCGGTAAAGGTGCTGACCGCCCCAACAACCGTTTCATGCACCCACGGATTGGAATTGATTCGGTCGGCGAGGAAATCCGCGAGCCGTCCGGTTCCGATCATCAAGGTGTTCTGATTGACCCGACCCGCGAGCACCGTTCGCTGTGCCCGTTCCATCAGCACGCTCAACAGCACTTGACTCGCGAGACCGGCAACGAAGAACGTCGCGACATGCGACGGTTCGTAGTTGGTCAGCATGTTTCCTGCAAACGCGATCAATGTAACGATCCCGAAGGTGACGCTCCACGCCTTTGCAATCAGATATGTCTTGTACCAGAACCCGCCGTGCTTGCGATGCACGCCGATCGCCGTGTACACGAAGACCATGGCAATCAGGAGCACCAAGACAAGCGCCGAGTCGGAGTCCGTGAAACCGCCGTGAAAGTAATGGGCCGTGGCGTAGCCGATTCCGGCTATGGAAACGAGCGACAGCGCGGCCTCGATGTCCGCGGCTAGGTTTTGCCGCCGTCTCAGAATGGTTCGCCGCGATGGTCGCGCGCCAGCGAGCTGTAACGATGTCATTGCTCACCCCTTTTGGTGTCGCTGCCGGAGCAGGGACTGCTGCGTAGCGTATCCGTCTGTCGCTCTTTTCAAATGGTAATGGATTCGATCCCTCCAAACCGTGACGGTCTGCGGATCGTCAATGCGATTTGCAGTCTAATAAACCCCGTGCGCGCGGGTTAGAGGCCACCGACGGACTTAATGGAATACTGGACGAGCGGCGCGGCTCGCGCCGGACCGCCGTCTACGCATCCAAGCTTGCCGATGCGCAACGAGCGGGACAGGCGAAGCGGACAAGAGCAGGCGGCGCCGGGGACTCCCGGCGGGTCAGCGGGTGGGCTGATCGACGCGCGAGGAAGCCGCGGGAACGGTCGCCGGTAGCAGGAATGCTAGAAGTCCGAGCAGCAGCGTGGTGCCGAGCAGAAATAGGTGCAGATTCACGGCGCCAACGAGTGCCTGCTTCGCATCGACGCCGAGAGGAACCAGCGCCCCGATGGCTGCCAGCTCATAGCTGCCGCTGCCGGCGATCCCGTGAAACGGCAGCACGCTGGAGAGCTCCGCGCCCATCACCCCGGTGAGCACCGTCCAGAGCTCCACCGGGACAAAATGCTTCAGAACGCTCGCAAATGCCGCGAACTTGAGCGTCCAAGTAAGGGCCGTCCAAAGATATACGCGGATGATCAGCGGAGGGGAACGGGGCGCCGCCGCGGCGACTCGACGCAAGGCTCGCGCGATACGACCCTCGTCGATCCGCGAAGGTACCGCGCCTGCTCGGTTGATCCGAGGGAGGAGCGCCAATACGCCCAGCCACAGGACGGCCACAACCCACCAGGTTGGGGACGGCTCTCGAAGATTGAGTATCCCGATCGCGACCAAACCCAGGAAATGGAGGTCGAGGATCCGAATCCACATCAGGGCCGCAGCGGCATCGAGGAATCCGTGCCCGAAGTAGCGGCGCATCAGCCACGGAAAGACCATCTCGCCGGTACGCATCGGCAGCAGATTGTTGGCCGTGTTGTGCAGGATGCTCAGGCGTAGGACGCTGGGAAATCGGCCGGCGAAAAGCGGCCTGAAATAATCGTAGACGCGCACGGCACGGATCAGGTAGCTGATCGCGGTGAGCGCAAACAGCCAGACGAGCAGTAGGGCCGAGAATTCCCGCCAGGGGGCAAGAAGCGGCCCCCAGCCGACCGTCACCTGCACCGCCACCACGAGCGCGGCAAGCAGCATGCCACCGACGAGCCAGTCCCGCGGCCGACCGATGCCCGGTCCGGCTGGCGATTGTGACGAGCTCATGGGCGCCGCTTCGGCGGATAAATCGCGGGAGCGCCCGGGGGTCGCGTCTTGAACCGGCGGTGCACCCAGAAATACTGCTCCGGCATGCTGTGAATGCGCACCTCGATGACTTGGTTCATCCGGGTCGCATCCAAGCGCGGATCGCCGCTGGGAAAGGGGTCGAGCGGGGGATCGAAGATCAGCTCCAAGCCACGGCCCCAGGGCAGGAATCGGGCGAAGGTCGGAATCACGACGGCGCCCGTCGTCGCGGCGAAGCGCCCGAGCATGGGCACCGTCGAGGCCTCGACCCCGCAGAACTGCGCGAAAACGCCGCGCCGACCGGCATCCTGATCAGGCAGGTAGAAAAACGGCGTACCCTTCTTGATCTCGCGCAGCAGGCCGCGCAGATCGTCCTGGCGCTCGATCGAGACACTGCCGAATTGCTGGCGCGCACGCTTCACCTGTCGATCCACGACCGGGTCGCGAATCTTCTGGTACATGTAGACACCCGAATGCACCAACCCGGTGAAGGCAGCGCCCCCGAGCTCGAGACCCACGAAGTGCGGAACGAGCACGATCACCGGCCGGTGCTCCGCGATACAGTCATCAATCGTGTCACGGTTTCTGATGCGGACGATTCGCGCCAGCCGCGCCTTGGAGATACCCCAGCCGATGCCCTGCGATAGGGCGGCAACACCCAACCATCTGAAATGGGCGCGGAGAATACGCTCGCGCTCCGCGTCGGCGAGATCCGGCAGGCAGAGCTCGAGATTGCGACGCGCGACCGCGCGCCGAGAGCCCGCAAACCACCTGGAGATGGACCCCAAAAGGCTACCCAACGCCCACACGAGGGGAAACGGGAGTCTTCCCAGCGCGTAAACGAAGCCGACAGCCAACCAGCTCGGCCAGTAGCGCGGGTGCGCGAGTCTCGGAGATTCAGCCATGGGCAATCGCCCGGCCTCGGTCCGCAAGGCCAAGGGTCATTCGAAGAACGCCTCCTCGATCCGCACTACATAGGGCAGACTCGCGAGCGCCAGCAGCACACCGCGAAACCCGGGCTGGTGAGTATTGCCGAGCACGAGGATTTCCTGCTCCCCGCAGCCGATGCGCCCCCGCCCCGAGGGAAAAAAGCGTGCGCTCGAATCGATCCGACCAACCGCCTCGCGAGCAGCGGCAGCGGCGGGAATACAAAACTCGTAGTCCACGGCCCGAAGCCCGTCGGGCGGACCCCTCAGCCCATCCTCGTCGAGATCCGCCAGATCCAGGCCCATGACCGCCGAGGGCGCCGCATCTCCTCGCGGGACGGCGGCGATGAAGCAAAAGGGCAGCGTCAGGGATACCAGCAAAGGCGCTGCGGCTCCCCCGGACGCAATCGACAGGAGCCCGCGCATAGCGCCGCGCGATGTGCCCGAGCCACGACATCCTCGGTCTGTCCGGCGCATCTCTCAGTTCTCGAATTTGTAGAAGATATCGGCGCCCTGACTCTCGCCGGTCTCCGTCTGCAGCTCGAACCAACGGCTCAGCTCGTACCTGAGCTTGACCTTGTCCTTTTGGTCTCCGAGGCCGTTCTCGTACTCCATGTACAGCTTCGGTGCCACATAGGTCCCCAGTGAAAGCGAGCGATTCTCCGAACCCTCGTCCTTCTTCGGAGGCACACCGGTGACGAGATACTTGGTCACGTCGGCCTGTGACATCGCCGGATCGCTATCCGAGAAGAAGGCGAGCTTGGGATTGCGAATGGTTCCCAGGACCTGCACTCCGGCGGTGGTGTCGCCACCCTCGCGTTTCGCCCGCAACAACAGCCCCGGGTTTCCGATCGGGCTCTTGGCGTAGATCAGCCGCCCCTGCTCGATGGTCAGGGGGGCACCGAGCTCGGCGGCGATGCCGAAGCCGGTGGTCAGCCGATAGAAGCCGTCGACAATCGCGAGCTGGCCGTCGCCCAGCATCTCTTTGCCCGGCGATTGAGTCACCCGCAGATCCCCGGTCAGCCGTCCACGTACGCCAAAGGCATCGATGGTCACCTTGTCGCCCAGCATCAGGCGCATGTCGATCTCGACGGGGTACGGGGGCGCCGGCTCGGTCTTCCCGACCACGACGTCCGGCGACGGCGACACCGTGCCGGCCGGCAGCGAGCGCGGACGGATGCGTGCCTCGGGCACGCGGATCTCACCGCGTACCCGGGCGCCCTTGGAATCCGCGTCGACATCGATCTTCGGCGTCATCACGACGAAATACTCTTTGGTGTCGGCGACCTTTAGCTTCTCACCCCCGGCCCGCAGCTGCGCGGTGAATCCGTCCGAGCCGAAACGGCTGCTGCCGGCGAGCTCGAAGCGGCCCCCGTTGAGATCCGCTTGACCCTGTACATCCAGTCGGTCCAGCGACGAGGCCACGGCGTTGATGTTCATGTTGGTGATCTTGAGCCCGATCAGGGGCACGTCCGCGGCAACGTTGCGAATTCCCGCCTGACCGTTGACGCCGGGTTTGGCGAGCGTCCCCCCCAGGTTTAGATCCGCATCGATGGCGCCGGTAACGGCGGTCAGGTCGGGGACTAAATCGGCGATCGGGGTCAAATTCGAGATCTGCGCCCGGAGGCCGCCGCGGAGTGGCTGCTCGGGGCGAGCCGGATCGTCCAGCCGCCAACCGGGTAGCGCAAGGTTCGCATCGACTGACCCGAGTCCTTTGATCGGAAGGTCGAGTCGGCTGGAGACCCCGTCCGCGCCGGCATTGAGCTTCAGGCTGGTGCTGGAGAAATCCAATACCTGCTGCTTGCCGCCGGCGGCCATGATTCGAACCAGGCCACTGGGAATCTCGGCCTTTGCATCGCCGGCAAGCACCGAACCCGCCGCCTCGAAGCGCCCCTTGATGCGCGCCGACCCCTCCGCGACCAGATTCTCGGGAAGAAACGGCTTCAGCAGCTCGAATCCAAGCTGGTCCAGATCGACGTTCGCGGACCACCGGTCGGCGGCCGATTGATCGAGCTGAACACAACCGCCGGAGCCCTCGCCGTTGCGAATGCAGAGCGGGCCGACGCTGAGCTTGGGCGGGGCGACGGCGACCGGCATCGGCTTCTGCATCCGCCAGGCGCCAAACTGGTCGCTGGTGAGCTCCAAGCGCGCGAGCCGGCCCTGGTAGCCGCCGTCCTCCAACAGGCCGCCTGACCCGTCGAGATCGAACGCGAGCTGCTTGCCGGTAGCCGAGGCACTCAGACGGTGATCGGGCATGCTGCCGTCGCCGCGAACCTTGAGGCTATCCAGCGCCAAGCCCCCGGCGTTGATGCCGCCCCCATCGAGACGAATGTCGAAGCGACCATCCCGGCTCAGGCCGACGTCGGCGGTGCCCGAGAGGCCTGCAATGCGTTGTCCCGCGATCTCCGCGTCCTTCGCCGCGAGCTCAAGCTCGAGCAGCGGTGCCTCGAGCGTGCCGCGGACGTTGCCTTTCGCCTGAACGCTGCCCTTGGCACCGGGCGCCAGGCTGCCGAGATCCGGCGATGAAACGTCGAAGGTCAAGTCGAGGTTGTCCGCCACCGTACCGTCGATCCGCGCGACGCTCGGACCGGAGGCCGCTTGCAGGGCATCGATGCGCACCTTCTTGCCCTGCATTGCGACCTGGCCGGACGCCGACACCGGATAGCCGCGCAGCTCGCCCTCAACCGAGTCGATGACCGCCGTGAGGTCGGGCCCGTCCGGCCCCAGCTCGCCCCGGGTCGCGATCCGTCCACCGATACGCCCGGGCCAATCGGGGGCATAGGTGCCCGGATTGAGATCGGTGGCCGTCAACTCCGCATCCCAGCCGACCCGCGGATCCCAGGTCGCCGTAGTCCTTCCCTCGATTCGGCCGTCCAGCGTGTCCAGACGCATGGTGTCAATGCGAGCGCCCTTAAGGTCTCCGTCGCCCGAGAGAGCAAGCTTGGCGGGCGGCAGCCCGGGTCCGCGGGTGGAGGCGTCGAGGCCATAGGTGTGGGCATCGGGACCGCCCTTCGCAGTCAGCGAAAACGCGATGCGATCGTCGAGCCCCTCGACCATCCGTCCAGGATTCAGATCCTCGCCGTCGACCTTGAGGTCCCAGGCGATCTCCGGCGCCCAGCTCAGCTCGCCCGCCGCCGTCGCCGTCCCGTCCAGGGTCGAGACCTTTAGGGCCGAAATGCGGGTGCCCTGGCTGTCGCCGGCACCGGTTAGATCCAGACCCGTGGTGGGAATACCGGGGCCCCGGGCCTCGGTCGCGAGCTTGTAGGCGTAGTCATCGAAGGTGCCGGAGGCTTCCAAACGACCCTGCGGCGAATCGGCCACCAAGTCGCCGCTCAACGGCCAACGTAAACGCTGCCACTCCGCCTGTACTTGAAAACTGCCCGGTTTCGGGTTGAGGTCTAGCTTACCTTGTGCCGTCAGCTCGGCTTCGGAGACAGCCTCGCGCAGATCGAGCCGGGAGAGCTCAAGCACCTTGTCCTTCCAAAGCGCATCGGCAACGACGCTGAGATGCCCGAAATCCGGAAGGTCGGGGGCCTTGGCCTCGACGGAGGCGGTGACCCGCGCCTCGTCGAGGTCCCCCTGCGTCTCGACCCTACCGTTGATATCGACCTTCGGCAGATCCGACTTGAAGGCCGGCAGATCGACCCGCTCGATCGAAACCGCGGCATCCCAGCTCGGCCGGTCCAGAACATTGCGCAAGCGCCCGTCAATGCTGAGATCCGCTGCGCCGGTAATCCGGTGCTCAATCACCAGCTCCGCGAGATCGCCTTCCAATCGTCCCCTGCCCTGCACTTGGGCACCCGGGTCCAACGCCAAATCCCAGTCCAGCGACAAGTCCAGCGAATACTGTCCGTTCAGCTGGGCTTGCCCCTGCGCCTGTGCGCTAAGGCTGGGGTTGGGGAGCGCGACGTCCAGCGACGCGAGCTCGAGCTTGCCGTCGGCAAGACTCGCGGAGAGCGCCGCCCGATCCAGCTCGAAGCTCGGCTCCTCGGCACCGATCTGCGAGACGCGCAGGCGCTCCACCAGGGCCCGGTCGATCTCCACCCGGATCGGGAGCACCAGCTCCGGCAACACGATGGGTCCGGGTGCATCTTCTTCCGGCGCAGGCGTAGTGACCACATCGATGTCGCGCACCGCCAGCTCGGTGATGAACAGCTTGCCGCTCACGGCCGCTAGCGGCGCCCAGTCGAGATCGAGTGAGCCAAGGCTGAGGTCAAGGTTCGGCACATGAAGCTCGACATTCTCCAAATGCAAACGGCCGAGCACCCGGCCCTCGGCGTTGCCGACGCTCACCATCCCCGGTGCGAGCTCGTCGGCAACGGCGATCGCCGCACGCAATCCGGTCTGAGTGCCAAGCACGAACAGCACCAGCAGGAGCACCAGTATCAGGAGTGTTCCGAGAAGACCGAAGAGCCATCGCAACGGACGAAAGCGGCGGCGCGCCACGCCTCGGGACCCATGGGGCGGCGCGGCGGTCGGCGCCTC
>JBGSTR010000673.1:0-9745 GCA_041736365.1 Chromatiaceae bacterium
GCACGTTGCTTGGATGCGCCCAGGAAGAGCATTAGGCGACGCAGCATCGCCGCTTCCTTCTCCGGGTCGTTGCCGCTGGGCTCCCATACGGTGCGCTCGCCGCCGCCGAGGGTGGCCGTAACCAGCTTTTCCTCCATCCCGCGGTGAGTCAGGTGCACGTCCGTCGAGCCCGCGGTCGGCCCCGGCTCGATACGCAAGCTGTACTGATCGCGGGTCGAGGTGGCGTACAGTCCGTCCGCGACCTTACGCATCATTCGGGTCACGAAATCCGTGCGGATCTCGGCGCGGTTCTCCAGCCAGTCGGTCTTCATCACCCCAACCGCCGGGTCTTGCTCAACCAGCAAAATCCCCTGAGAGCGCCAGAATTCCACAACCTTTGGCCATACCGCCTGCGGCGTCGCCGAAACCTGAAGCCAACGGTCGTCGCCGCTGCGCTTTAGATCGACGGATTCGACGGTCGGCAAGACCGCGCCCGAGGCGGCGGAACGCTGGCGTTGACTGCGCTCGGTCGAGTATTCGGAATAGGTGGCGGCCCCTCCGTCCAGCGGCGGGATATCCATGCGATCGTCGAAACTACCCCCCGTGAGGTCCGGCGGCACCTCCAGGTTCTCCGAGGCCTCGCGCTGTCGCTTGTAGGCCAGGGTCTGATCCGGGAGCAGCTCATCGACGCCCATGCTGCTGCAACCCTCAAGCAAGAGGACCAATGCAACGGCTGCAAGGGCTCCGATTCGATGTGCGTTCGTTCTCAACCAGGACCGCCTCTCGGTAGGTAGATGGGCCAGCCGGCGACGCCGACAGCTCGGACTGCTACAGGATGCCCGCCCGCTCCATGGCGGCGCGCACGCGCGGCTCGCACTCGGGGGTGAGCCATGTCAGGGGCAGGCGAATCCCTTTTTCGCACAGCCCCATCTCGCGAGCCGCCCATTTTACCGGGATCGGGTTGGACTGCACGAACAGGTCTCGGTGCAAGCCGTCGAGACGCTCGTTGATCTCGTGAGCACTCGCGCGATCGCCCTTGAGCGCCGCTTCGCACATGGCCTGCATCAGACGCGGCGCGAGGTTCGAGGTCACCGAGATTACGCCGTCGCCGCCCAGCAGCATGAACTCGCAGCCGGTGGCATCGTCGCCGCTGTAGAGTGCGAATCCCTCGCGACAGCTATCGCGCAATTGACCGACGCGCTCGAGGTCGCCGGTCGCGTCCTTGATGCCGACGATGTTGTCGATCCGCGATAGACGGGCGACGGTCGCCGGCAACATATCGCAGGCGGTCCTGCCCGGCACGTTGTAGAGGATCTGCGGGATCGGCACCGCCTCGGCGACGGCCTTGTAGTGCAGATAGAGGCCTTCCTGAGTCGGCTTGTTGTAGTACGGGGTCACCAACAACGCCGCGTCGGCGCCCGCCTCGTGCGCGCAGCGAGTCAGAACGATCGCCTCGCGGGTCGAGTTGGCACCCGTTCCGGCGATCACCGGAATCCGTCCCGCCGCGAGCTCCACGGTGCGCCGCATGACCGCGCAGTGTTCTTCCTCGTCGAGCGTCGCGGACTCGCCGGTGGTGCCGACCGATACGATGGCCGTGGTGCCTTCCGCCACGTGAAAGTCGACGAGCCGCTTGAGGCTCGCGTCATCGACCTCCCCGTCCGCGTCCATGGGGGTTATCACCGCTACGATGCTGCCGCGATACATGTCCCGCTCCGAGATTGGATAAACGCTGCATGGTAGCTTGCGTGGGCGCGCCGACACAACCGGCGGGCGCAGGGCGAAAGTGGCTCGCCGCCGGTCGTCCGCAGCGACTACGCGAACTGCCGGTGTCCGCTCGACGGCTTGCTTCTGGTTACGCCTCGCCCGCGCTCCCCGCCTAGTAAAACGCGGACTGGCAAAGCGCGAGCAGGGCCGCCGGGAACAGTCCCAGGCCCAGCACCGCCAAGCCATTGAGCGTCATCGCTACACGCACCCCACCCGAGGTGAGAAGCGGGGCATCGGTCTCGGGCTTGTCGAAGTAGACCAGCTTGACTACGCGCAGGTAGTAGAAGGCGCCGATGATCGAGAACGCGACCGCGACTACCGCAAGCCAGATCAGGTCGATTTGCACCACTGCCTGCAACACCAGCAGCTTGGCGATGAAACCCACGGTCGGCGGCACGCCCGCCATCGAGAACATCATCAATGCCATCATCGCCGCATACCAGGGGTCGCGGTCGTTGAGCCCCTTGAGGTCGCTCAGGTTCTCCGCATCGAAACCCTTGCGGCTGAGGATGGTCAGGATGCCGAAGGCCCCCGCCGCCATGATCGCGTAGACGATGGCATAAAACATCGCCGCTGCGTAGCCATCGCTGGTGCCCGCCAACAGACCGAGAAAGATGAAACCGACATGCGAGATGGTCGAATAGGCGAGCATTCGCTTGATGTTGGTCTGGGCGATCGCCGCCAGGTTGCCGAGGCCCATCGAGAGCACGGCGAGGATCACCAGCATCCCCTGCCAGTGCGGGTGCAGGCTGCCGAGTCCGTCCACCAGGAGCCGGATCGCCAGGGCGAAGGCCGCGATCTTCGGCACGCTGCCGAGGAACAGGACCACCGGAGTCGGGGCGCCCTGGTAGATGTCGGGGACCCACATGTGGAAGGGAACCGCGCCGAACTTGAACCCGATGCCGATTACCAGGAAGGCGATCCCGAACACCAGAACACTGTTCTTCGTACCCTCCCGGGCAACCGCTTCGGCGACGGCACCCAGCTCGATGGATCCGGTCGCGCCGTAGATCATGGACACGCCGTAGAGCAGCATCCCGGAGCCGAGCGCGCCGAGCACGAAGTATTTCATCGCCGCCTCCGCGCCGACCTTCGAGTCGCGGTCGAAGGCGACCAGGGCGTACAACGACAGGGCCAACAGCTCCAGGCCCAGATAGACGGTGAGGAAGCTGTTGGCGGCGACGATAACCAACATGCCGAGCACCGCGAACAGACCGAGCACGTAGTACTCGCCCACCAGCAGGTCGCGATCCTTCAGCCACGGGCGCGCGTAGACGAATCCCAGTAGGGTCACGATCAGCAGGATTACCTTGAGAACGTCGCTCAGCGTATCGCGCACCACATTGCCGTCGAACAGAATCTGTCGCTCCCCGCCGCTGCCGAGTCCGACCGCCGCGATTGCCACCAGCAGGCCGATCAAGGCCAGGGTGTGATTCAGCCCCTTGTCCTGATCCTTCAGGTACAGGTCGACAATCAGCACGACGCTGGCCGTGATCAGAATCACGATCTCCGGCAGAATCGAAATCAGGCTCGAGAAGTCGAATGGCATCCGGGTATTCCAGTCAAATTAGGGGCTGTGGCGCGCGCGCACCGGTCGAATTCAGGGCTGCTCGGCAAACGCCACCGGCGCCGGCCGCGGGAGCTCGCAGCTCAGCGCCTCGACGGCGGGCAGCTTGCATACGCTGGCCTGAGCGACCAGGTTCTCCACCGATGCGTGCATGACGTTCATCAGCGGCGCCGGCCAGATCCCGAAGGCGAGCACGACGGCGGCCAACGCGCCGAGATTGAAGGTCTCGCGCCCGGTGAGGTCCTTCAGGGCCGCCACCTTGTCGTTCCCGACCGGACCGAAGACCACTCGCTTGACCATCCACAGGGTGAAGGCGGCGGCCAGGATCAGCGTAGTCGCGGCCAGCAACGCCCACCAGAAATCGGCGCGGAAGGTGGCCAGGATAACCATGAATTCGCCGACGAAGCCGGAGGTGCCCGGAAGTCCCGCATTGGCCATGGCGAAGAACACCATGAAGGCGCCGAACAAGGGCATGGTGTTGACCACGCCGCCGTAGTCCGCAATCTGCCGCGAATGCATGCGGTCGTAGAGCACGCCGACGCACAGGAACAAGGCGCCGGAGATGAAGCCATGGGAGATCATCTGGACCATCCCGCCCTCGATCCCCATCGCCGCCCCGCTGAGCCCGCCGCTGCGGTTGAGGATGGTGAACATGATGAAGAAGCCCAGGGTCACGAAGCCCATGTGGGCAATCGACGAATAGGCGATCAGCTTCTTCATGTCCTGCTGCACCAGGGCCACGAACCCGATGTAGATCACCGCGATCAGCGACAGCGCCACGATCAGCCAGTCCAGCGATGCGCTGGCGTCCGGCGTGATCGGCAGACTGAAGCGCAGAAATCCGTAGCCGCCGATCTTCAGCATGATCGCCGCCAGAATCACCGAGCCGCCGGTCGGGGCCTCCACGTGGGCGTCCGGCAACCAGGTGTGCACCGGCCACATCGGCACCTTCACGGCGAAGGCGGCCAGGAAGGCCAGGAAGATCAGCACCTGGGCGGTCATGCCGAGCTTGAGGTCGTGATAGGCCAGGATCTCGAAGCTGCCGGCTTGGGTGTACATGTAGATCAGCGCGACCAGCATGAACACCGAGCCGAAGAAGGTATAGAGGAAGAACTTGATGGTCGCGTAGACGCGGTTGGCCCCGCCCCAGACCCCGATGATGATGAACATCGGGATCAACATCGCCTCCCAGAAGACGTAGAACAGGATGGCGTCAAGCGCCGAGAACACCCCGATCATGACACCCTCCATGATCAGGAAGGCGGCCATGTACTGGGTGGGCTTGTAGGTAATGACATCCCAGCCGGCGATGACCACGAAGATGGTGATGAAGGTGGTCAGCACGATCAAGGGCATCGAGATGCCGTCCACGCCAAGGTGGTAGTAGACGTCGAAGGTCGGGATCCAGCCGGCGCGCTCCACGAACTGCATCTGCGCCGTGCCGTTGTCGAAGCCCAGCCAGAGAAACAGACTGAGCGCGAAGGTCGCTACCGCGAAGCCCAGCGCGATCCGCTTGGAGAGCTCGGCGCTCTTGTCTCCGCTCGCCAGCACCACGATACCGCCAAGGATCGGCAGCCAGATGAGGAGCGTAAGCAGGGGGAAATGATGCATGCCTGGCCTCTTGCCGTCCCGGAGAGCGCGTCAGAAGTTCACGAACAGGGTCAGCAGGCCCACGAGCCCGATGATCATCGCGATGGCGTAGTGATAGAGATACCCGGTCTGGACCAGGCGCATCTTCTGGGCGAGCCAGCCCACGCCCTTGGCGGAGCCGTTGATCACGGCCCCGTCGATGGCGCGCTGGTCGCCGGTGACCCACAACGCCTTGCCGATGCCCCTGCCCCCGGCGGCGAATACGCGCTGATTGAAATCATCGAACCCGTACTTGTTCTGGAGTGCCTTGGTCACCGGTCCGCCCATCGCCTGGATTTGCTCGTCGATCTGCGGATTCCCGCGATGCAGGAACCACCACACGAACACCGCGATCGCCAGCCCCGCCATCGCCAACAGGAACGGCAGCCCGGTCATGCCGTGAACGACGAAGGCCGCGGGCCCGTGCCAGTGCTCCGCCAAATGGTGCAGCGTATTGTGCTCCGGGGCGACCACGATCGGCTGCCAGCTCCCGGAGGTAAACCAGTCGTCCACCAACAGCGGCCCGATGGTGTACCAGCCGATGAGAACTGACGGAATCGCCAGCAGGATCAGCGGCACGGTCACCACCCAGGGGGTCTCGTGCAGGTGGTGACGGGTATGCTCGTCCATGCGCTCCTCGCCGTGGAACACGAGGAAATAGAGCCGGAAGCTGTAGAGGGCCGTAACCAACGCGCCGAGGGTCAGCAGCACCGCGCCATAGCCGGCACCGAAGATGTGCGACGCGCCTACCGCCACGATGATCGCGTCCTTTGAGAAGAAGCCGGAGAAGCCGGGAAAGGCAATCAACGCCAGCGAGCCGAGCAGGAAGGTGATCCAGGTAATCGGCATGTACTTGCGCAGTCCGCCCATGCTGCGGATGTCCTGGTTGTGATGCATCGCGATGATGACCGACCCGGCGGCAAGAAACAGGAGTGCCTTGAAGAAGGCGTGGGTCATCAGATGGAAGATGCCCGCCGCATAGGCCGACGCACCGAGCGCGGCGATCATGTAGCCGAGCTGCGACAGCGTCGAGTAGGCGACCACGCGCTTGATATCGTTCTGCACCAGACCGATCAGACCCATGAAGAAGGCGGTGGTGGCGCCGATGATCAACACGAACGACAGGGCGGCCTCGGACAGCTCGTAGAGCGGCGACATGCGCGCGACCATGAACACGCCGGCGGTGACCATGGTGGCCGCGTGGATCAGCGCCGAGATCGGGGTCGGGCCTTCCATGGAGTCGGGCAGCCAGACATGCAGCGGCACTTGGGCGGATTTGCCCATGGCGCCGACGAACAGCAGCACGCAGATCAGGGTCATCAGCGACACGCCGCCGAAAACGGCCACTTGCGTGTCGGCCAACCTCGGTGCCGCGGCAAACACCTCCGCGTAATCCATCGAGTTGAAATACATGGCCACCGCGGCGATGCCGAGGATGAAGCCGAAGTCGCCGACCCGGTTGACCAGGAACGCCTTCAGGTTGGCGAAGATCGCGGACTCGCGCACCGACCAGAAGCCAATCAGCAGATAGGAGACCAGGCCCACCGCCTCCCAGCCGAAGAACAACTGCAGGAAGTTGTTGGACATCACCAGCATCAGCATCGAGAAGGTGAACAGCGAGATATAGGAGAAGAAGCGCTGATAGCTGTTGCGACCGGCCAGGGAGTCCTCCGGCCAGTTGTCCTGGTCGTGCGCCATGTAGCCGATGGTGTAGATGTGCACCATCAAAGAGACGAAGGTGACGACGCTGATCATCAGCGCGGTCAGCTTATCCACCAGGAAACCGATTTCGAAGCGGATACCGTCCGACACCATCCAGGTATAGAGCGACTGGTTGAACACCGGCTCGTCGTGCCAGATGAAGCGCGACAGCACCCACAGGGACAGTGCCGTGGAGATACCCACCCCCAGGATGGTCACCGAGTGTGCCCCGGCACGGCCGATGCGGCCGCCGAAAAAGCCGGCGATCACGGCGCCGACCAGGGGCGCGAGCGCGATGGTGAGATAGGTGTATTCCATCTATTTGGCTCTTTATCGTTCTGTCGACCGCTCGGTGCAGCCCTGGCTTCGTTCCGAAAACCGCGCCGGCGGCGCGCCTGATCCGCCTCTACCCGCCGACCGGGGTCGGGCTTACCCCTTCAGACTGTCCAAATCCTGCACATTGATCGTCTGGCGATTGCGGAAGAGCACCACCAGGATCGCGAGCCCGATCGCCGCCTCGGCCGCCGCCACGGTGAGGATGAAGAACACGAACACCTGGCCCTTCATGTCCCCGAGAAAGTGCGAGAAGGCGATGAAGTTGGTGTTCACCGCCAGCAGCATCAGCTCGATGCACATCAGCAGGATGATCACGTTCTTGCGGTTGAGGAAGATCCCCGCGACCGCAATCGCGAACAGCACGCCGCCCAGGAGCAGATAGTCGGAGAGCGCGATCATTCGGTCTTCACCCTGCCCTCGGAGGGCATCTTGACGATGCGGATGCGATCGGGACCCTTCTTCACCCGAACCTGGGTCTCGGGGTCCTGGTACTTGCTGTCCGGACGACGGCGCAGCGTCATGCGGATGGCGGCGACGATCGCGACCAGCAGGATCACGGCCGCGATCTCGAACGGATACACATAGGCGGTGTACATCAGGATCCCGAGCTCACGGGTATTGTTCAGCTCCGCCGTGGCCGGGACCGGTTTTGGATAGGCGTCCAGACCGAAGTTCGCGGGACCCACGATTAGGAAGATCTCCACCGCCATGATCACCGCGATCAGCGCGCCCAGCGGCAGGTAGCGTATGAAGCCCGCGCGCAGGGTGGCGATGTCCACGTCGATCATCATGACCACGAACAGGAACAGCACCATGACCGCGCCGACATAGACCAGAACCAGGGCGATGCCCAGGAACTCCGCCTCCATCAGCACCCACAGGGCCGCCGCGCTGACGAAGGCCAGCACCATGAACAGGACCGCGTGCACCGGGTTGCGCCGGGTAATCACCATCAGCGCGGCGCCAACGGTGATCGCCGCGAAGACGTAGAAGAGAAATTTTTCGAATCCCATGGGTCGGTCCAGATAGTGTGCTTAGCCGCGGGTGGTCGACACCGCATCGCCGCGCGTCCGATCGAGCGTTGGCGCAATCATCGGTAAGGCGCGTCGGCGGCGCGCGCGGCCGCAATCTCCGCCTCGTACTGGTCGCCGATCGCGAGCAGCTTGTCCTTGGTCATGATGTTCTCGCCGCGATTCTCGAAGTGGTACTCGTAGATTCCGGTCTCGACGATCGAGTCCACCGGGCACGACTCCTCGCAAAATCCGCAATAGATGCACTTGAACAGGTCGATGTCGTAGCGCGTGGTGCGCCGCGAGCCATCCGCCCGCGGTTCGGCCTCGATGGTGATCGCCAGCGCCGGACAGACCGCCTCGCACAGCTTGCAGGCGATGCAGCGCTCCTCGCCGTTGGGGTATCGGCGCAGGGCATGCAGCCCGCGGAAGCGCGGCGAGATCGGCGCCTTCTCCTCCGGGTATTGCACCGTCAGCTTGCGTTTGAACAGGTAGCCGCCGGTCAGGCTCAGACCGCGAAACAGCTCGATGAGGAACAGGCTCTGGAGATATTCGCGCGCGCGATTCAGCATCGGTCATCTCCCATGATCAGGCGCTCCACCAGGGGGGCAGCTTGTAGACCACGGCCAGCGCCACGAGCAGGATCCACACGATGGTGATCGGAATGAAGACCTTCCATCCCAGGCGCATGATCTGGTCGTAGCGGTAGCGCGGGAAGGTGGCCCGCAACCACAGAAACAGGAACATGAAGACGAAGGTCTTGAGCAGCAGCCAGTGGAATCCGTCGTCGAGCAGGAATACGCCGTCCACCCAGGACTGAGGCAAGGGCGACAGCCAGCCGCCTAGGAACAGCAGCGCCGAGAGCGCCGAGATCAGGATCATGTTCGCGTATTCGGCGAGGAAGAACACCGCGAAGGCCATGCCCGAATACTCGACATGGAATCCGGCGACAATCTCCGACTCGCCCTCCGCCACGTCGAAGGGCGCGCGGTTGGTCTCGGCGACGCCGGAGATCACGTAGACCCCGAACAGCGGCAGCAACGGCAACCAGAACCAGGTCAGCACGCTGCCCTCCTGGGCGCGCACGATCTCGCCCAGATTCAGGCTCCCGGCGGCGACCAGCACGCCGACCAGCGCAAAGCCCATGGCGATCTCGTAGGCGACGATCTGGGCCGCGGAGCGCATCGCCCCGAGCAGCGCGTACTTCGAGTTGGAGGCCCAGCCCGCGATGATGACGCCGTAGACACCCAGCGAGGTCAGGGCGAGGACGTACAGCAAGCCCGCATGGATGTCGGCGAGCACCAGACCTTCGTCAAACGGGAACACCGCCCAGGCCGCCAGCGCCGGCACGATGGAGATCATCGGAGCGATCAGGAACAGCGTCTTGTCCGCCTTGGTGGGCAGGACGATCTCCTTCACCATCAGCTTCAGCGCATCGGCGATCGGCTGCAGCAGCCCGCGCCAGCCGACCCGGTTGGGACCGATGCGCACCTGCATGTAGCCGATGACCTTGCGCTCGACGTAGGTGTAATAGGCCACCATGGTGAGCAGCGGCAGCAGGATGACGACGATCTTCAACAAGATCTGAATCACCACCGGCAACATATTCCAAAGCTCGATCATCGTTTCCAGGCCTTGTGCTTCATGTGCTCGTGTCCCGGGCAACCCCGGCCCGCCGCGCAGCGCGCGGCGGCAACCCGCATGCCCGGCGGCATCGTCCGCTTGTTGGGTGCTTCATACCGGGGCTAGGCCTTGCGGA
>JBGSTR010000691.1:0-1714 GCA_041736365.1 Chromatiaceae bacterium
TGTCAAGCCCCGGGTTTGATGGAGAGTTGGTTAGCTGGTTTTCAGGGGTGTGGTGACCGTCTGGGTCATCGCGTGTGGGGCCTCGTGTTCGGCGGGCGGGATGTGCCCGAGCTCGCCGTGCAGGCGGCGGTTGTTGTACCAGTCGATGTACTCGACGGTGGCCATCTCCAGGTCGTCGAGCCCGCGCCACGGCCCCTTGTTGCGCACGAGTTCGGCCTTGTACAGGGAGTTGAACGCCTCGGCCATCGCGTTGTCGTAAGAGTCGCCCTTCGAGCCGACCGAGGCGACGGCGCCGGCCTCGGCGAGCCGTTGGCTGTAGCGGATTGCTCGATATTGGACTCCCCGATCGGAGTGATGGACGAGTCCGCCCAGGTCAGCGCCCTGATTCTCGCGGCGCCAGATCGCCATCTTCAATGCGTCCAACGCGAGGTCGGTGTAAAGCGACGTGGATACCTGCCAGCCGACGATCATGCGGGAGTACACGTCGAGGACGAACGCGGCGTACACCCAGCCCACAGCGGTGCGCACGTAGGTCAGGTCCGCAACCCACAACTGGTTCGGCCCGGCCGCGGTGAAGTCACGTTTGACCAGATCACGAGGTCGGTCGGTCTCGGCCGCAGGCCTGGTGGTCCGCGGCGACTTGTCGCGCAGCAGTCCCCGCAACCCGGCGGCGCGCATCAGCCGCTCGACGGTGCACCGGGCCACCCGGACACCGCGCCGGCACAGCTCGTGCCAGATCTTGCGGGCCCCGTAGACGCCGTAGTTCTCGGCGTGGATCTGCTTGATCATCGCGGTCAGTTCGGCGTCGCGCCGGGATCGAGCGCTGGCGGGACGAGTCTTGGCGGCGTAGTAGGTCGACGGTGCGATCTGTGCCGGCGTATCTTCAAGAGCCTGCAGGACCGGCTGGACACCGTATTCGGCCTGGTGGGAGTCCACGAACTCCACTTTCATCGCGACGGACGGTCCAGCTCCGCCGCGAAGAAACTCGCGGCGGACTTCAGGATCTGATTCGCCCGGCGCAACTCACGATTCTCCCGTTCCAACGCGGCGATGCGTTGCTCGTCACTGCTGGTCGTGCCCGGCCGCTGTCCGGCGTCGGTCTCGGCCTGCTTCACCCACGTGCGCAACGCCTCCGGATGAACCCCGAGCTGATCGGCGATCCGCCGGAGCGCCCCGACCGCGGACGCCGGGTCCCGGCGAGCCTCGACCGCCAACCGGGTCGCACGCTCACGCAGCTCATCGTTGTACTTCCTCGGTGCCGGCATAACAGTGAATCCTCCGGGTGTTCGATGTCTCCATCAAACCCGGGGCGGAACAGACCTCCTCGCGTCGCAGTCCCGGCACACGCCGCACACCCACGTCGGGAATGCCCGCCTGCTGAGGCGTCAGCAGCTCGCGTCGAGCTCGTAGGTACGCCCCCAGGGCATTCGTTGTCTCAGGCACCCGGCCAGCGTAGAGCTCCGTGCGCGGTACAGAGGGGGCCCTGTCATACCCCTGGCATCGCAGTGCTCTGGCTCGCGTCATGAGTCGCTCATAACGTGCCTCATGGCCCGACCGGGCTACGCGATGCGACAGGAGACACCGACAATGACCGTCACCCTTATCACTGGAGCCAACAGGGGCATCGGTTTCGAGACAGCCCGCCAGCTCTCAGCATTGGGCCACACCGTCTACGTCGGCGCGCGTGACGCCGAGCGGGGCGAGAAAGCCGCGG
>JBGSTR010000717.1:0-4401 GCA_041736365.1 Chromatiaceae bacterium
CGCCATCGCCGCACTCAAGCTCGGCGCCGCGCGGGCGATCGCCGTCGACCACGACCCCCAGGCACTGGAGGCGACACGCGCCAATGCGTTGGCCAACGACGTGGCGGACCGGCTCGTCGTCCTGGCACCGGACGACTGTCCCGAGGAGCCGGCGGATCTGGTGGTCGCGAATATCCTGGCCGGGGCCTTGACCTCACTCGCGCCGACCCTGATCGCCCGACTGCGTCCCGGCGGCAAGCTGGCGCTGTCAGGCATTCTGGCCGATCAGGTCGAGGGACTGTGCGCCGTCTACTCGCCATATATCGAGCTGGACGCCCCGCGGTTGCGCGACGGCTGGGCATTGATCAGCGGGCGGCGGCGATCCTGAGCATGCCCGCCGACGACAAGTTGCAACCCGAGCCGGCCGCGAGCGGCAAGCTCCTGCGGCCATTCGCGATCGGCCCGATCCAGCTCCCCAACAACCTGATTCTGGCGCCCATGGCGGGCATCAGCGACCGCCCCTACCGGACGCTCTGCCGGCGCTTCGGTGCGGGGCTGGCAATCTCGGAAATGGTCTCCTCCGACACCTCCCTGTGGGGCACGACCAAGTCCGTGCGGCGGCTCGATTATGGCGACGAGCCGGGGCCGATCTCGGTGCAGATCGTCGGCGCCGACCCGGTCGCGATGGCGCGCGCGGCGCGGGCCAATCAGGCGCTCGGCGCGGACATCATCGACATCAACATGGGTTGCCCGGCGAAGAAGGTCTGCCGGGTCGCGGCGGGCTCCTCGCTGCTGCGCGACGCGCCGTTGGTGGCACGCATCCTGGAGGCCGTGGTTGAGGCGGTGAGCATCCCGGTCACGCTCAAAATCCGCACCGGCTGGTCGCCCGACGACCGCAACGCGGTACGCATCGCGGAGATCGCCAGGAACAGCGGAATCGCGGCCTTAGCGGTGCACGGACGTACCCGTGCCTGCGGTTATGAAACCCCGGCCGAATACGAAACCATTCGTGCGATACGCGCCGCCGTCGACCTGCCGCTGATCGCCAACGGCGATATCGGCAACCCGATTCGCGCGCGGCGGGTGCTGGAATACACGGGCGCCGATGCTATCATGCTCGGGCGAGCGGTCCGGGGGCAGCCCTGGATCTTCCGCGATGTCGCCGGCTACCTCTCATCCGGGGATCTGCCCGAGGAGCCGCCGACGCAATGGATCAGGGACCTCCTAGTCGAGCATCTGGAGTCCCTCTATCGGTTTTACGGGGCGTACTGCGGCGTGCGTATCGCGCGCAAGCACATTGCCTGGTACTGTCGGCAACGCCCCGGCGCAGCCCGTTTTCGGCAGCGGATCAACGCGGCGGAGACCCCGGCGGCGCAGACCGCCGGTGTCGTCGCCTTCTTCCATGGCTGCCCCGCACCTGAGGACGAAGCCGCATGAAAACAGCAGTTGCGGGACAGCACCCCCAAGTCGCGTCACCTGAGCTGCGCGTGGTCGAGGCGGATCGTACCGCCCCCCTGAGCAAGTGTGTCGAGGACGCCCTGCTGTTCTACCTGAAGAACATGGAAGGTCATGAGATCACCAACCTCCACCGTCTCGTCATCGAGGAAGTGGAGCGCCCTCTGCTCGCGACCGTCCTGCAGCACGTGTCCGGAAACCTCAGCCAAGCCGCGAAGATCCTCGGCATGACGCGCAGCACCCTGCGCAAGCGGCTGTCGGCACACGACATCGACCGTCACGCCTAACCTGGAGCCGCGGCCGCCGGCCGGGCTCGACGCACCCTAGCGAGAACCCAACTTCATGCATCCCATTCGCCGCGCGTTGATCAGCGTTTCAGACAAGACCGGGGTGGTCGAATTCGCCCGCGACCTGGTCGCCCGCGGGGTCGAGCTGCTCTCCACCGGCGGCACCGCGCGGCTGTTGACCGAGCACAATATCCCGGTACGCGAGGTTTCCGACTACACCGGTTTCCCCGAGATGATGGACGGCCGCGTAAAGACGCTGCACCCGCGCATCCACGGCGGCATCCTCGGACGCCGCGGTGTCGATGATGCGGTGATGCGCGAGAACGAGATCAAGCCCATCGATCTGGTGGCGGTCAATCTCTACCCCTTCGAGCAGACGGTCGCCAATCCGGATTGCGATCTGGCCACCGCGATCGAGAACATCGACATCGGCGGTCCCACCCTGGTGCGCGCCGCGGCGAAGAATCACGAGAGCGTGACGGTGGTGGTGGACGCGGCCGACTACCCGCGGGTGCTGGCGCAGATCAAGGATACGGCCGGGGTGAGCGATGCGCTCCGGCTCGACCTCGCCGTAAAGGCCTTCGAGCACACCGCCCGTTACGACGGCGCCATTGCCAATTACCTGGGCGGCCAAGTCGGTGAGGGCGCGAACACCCAGTTCCCGCGCACCCTGACCCTTCAGCTCGAACGCAAGCAGATCATGCGCTACGGCGAGAACCCGCATCAGGACGCCGCCTTCTATGTCGAGCGCGAGATCCCCGAGGTCGGGATCGCCACCGCCCGGCAGCTCCAGGGCAAGGAGCTGTCCTACAACAACATCGCCGACACCGACGCGGCGCTGGAGTGCATCAAGCAATTCGACGAGGCGCCGGCCTGCGTCATCGTCAAGCACGCCAACCCGTGCGGGGCGGCACTCGGGGCCAATCTCCTCGATGCCTACGAGCGCGCCTTCACGACCGACCCCGAGTCGGCCTTCGGGGGCATCATCGCCTTCAACGGCGAGCTCGACGGCGAGACCGCCCGCACCATCGTCGAGCGTCAGTTCGTCGAGGTGATCATCGCCCCGACCGTCTCGGCGGAGGCCTCCGCGGCGGTGGCGGCCAAGAAGAATGTGCGCCTGCTGGAATGCGGCGCATGGGACGCCGAATCCATCCATCGCTTCGACTTCAAGCGCGTCAACGGCGGCCTGCTGGTCCAACACGCAGACCTGCGGCTCACCGACAAGATGCAGGTCGTCACCCGCCGCGAGCCGACCCCGGAGGAGATGCTCGACCTGATGTTCACCTGGCGCATCGCCAAGTTCGTCAAGTCCAACGCCATCGTCTACGGCCGCGAGCGCATGACCATCGGCGTCGGCGCCGGGCAGATGAGCCGCGTCAACTCGGCCCGGATCGCCGCGGTCAAGGCCGAGCAGGCGGGTTTGACGGTGGCCGGCGCGGTGATGGCGTCCGATGCCTTCTTCCCCTTCCGCGACGGGATCGACCAAGCCGCCGCGGCCGGAATTACCGCGGTGATCGAGCCGGGCGGCTCGATGCGGGACGACGAGGTCATCGCCGCCGCAGACGAGCACGGCATGGCGATGGTCTTTACCGGTATGCGCCACTTCCGGCACTAGACCGAGCGCGCTCGCCCGGTTTCCGCGGCCCGGCCGAGCGCAGGGCCGAGGCAACGGCGAGGCATGCCCGGACCCCCTTTGCGCTAGCCCTCCAGCATCTGAATCCATGAGTATTCATCCGACCGCCATCATCGAGGACGGGGCCGAGGTTCACCCATCGGTGAGCATCGGTCCCTATTCCATAGTCGAGTCCGGCGCCGTCATCGGCGAGGGCTGTCGCATCGAGAGCTGCGTGCGCATCTTCGGCCACACCCGGATGGGCGCCCACAATCGCGTGTGTCACGGCGCGACGCTCGGCTCCGAGCCCCAGGACCTCGGGTATACCCCGGAGAAGGCCCGCCCGCTGGTGATTGGAGACCACAATCACTTCAAGGAATCGGTCAACATCAGCGCCGGCATCAAGTCCGCCGAGGGGACCCGGATCGGCAATCACAATTATTGGATGGCGTTTTCCCACGCCGGGCACGACTGCATCGTCGGCGACCACAACATCTTCGCCAACGCGGCCACGCTGGCGGGCCACGTCGAGGTCGAGGACCGCACCTTCGTCTCCGGTCAGGTTGCGGTTCACCAGTTCTGCCGCATCGGCTCCTACGCAATGATCGCCGGGGTGTCCGGCGTCCCCCAGGACGTCCCGCCCTTCGCCCTCGCGGACGGACACCGGGCACGGATCATCGGCCTCAATGTCGTGGGATTGCGCCGCAACGGATTTACCCAAGAGCAGCGCAGTCGCATCAAGGCCGTTTACGCGCTGGTGTTTCGCTCCGGGCTGCGGCTCACCGAGACCCTTATCCGGGCCGAGAACGAGCTTCCGAGCGAAGAGACCCGGCAGATCGTCCAGTTCGTCCAGTCGAGCCGGCGCGGGGTGATCTCCGCGGCCTGAGCGCGGCACGCAAACAGTGATGGTGTGAGCATGAAGATCCTGATCATCGGCGGTGGCGGGCGCGAGCACGCACTCGCCTGGAAGGCGGCCCAATCGCCGCTGAGCGAGCGGGTGTACGTGGCACCCGGAAACGGCGGCACGGCACGCGAGCCCGGGGTCGAGAACGTGCCCATCGCGGCGGA
>JBGSTR010000730.1:0-2197 GCA_041736365.1 Chromatiaceae bacterium
GATCCTAGACCAGCACGCGGCCAGCATCGAGCTGATTCCGAACCCGCCGCGCGGCACCTGCGCCCGGGTGCTGCTGCCCACCTTGCCGCGCATGACCGATGGTCTCGAAGCCCCTGGAACGAATGCGAGCTCAGGCGCGACGCCGCCGGATCGGGCGCGCGTCGCCGGATGAGCGCTCGCGTCGATATGCCCAGAATCCTCATCGTGGACGACGACATCGCGGGATGCCGCACCCTACAGCTCCACCTGCGGGCCCAGGGTCACGCCGCCGCCACGGCCAACAGCGTGGATCAGGGACTAACCGCCGCGGGCGCGGATCCGCCGGACCTGATCATTATGGACATCCGCATGCCCGGACGCTCCGGACTCGAGGGGCTGGAGGAGTTTCGGGCGCTGCACCCACGCGCGCCGGTGATTATGATCACCGCCTTCCACGACATGGAGAGCACCATCGAGGCGATGCAGAAGGGGGCCGTGGACTACATCCACAAACCCATCGACATCGATGAGCTCGATCAGGCGGTCGCCAACGCGCTACGCGATACCGGCGAGCGCATTGCACTCGCAGATGGCCCGCGGGAGCTGCCCGACCATCTCACGATGGTGGGTCGCAGCCGGGCCATGAAGGAGGTCTTCAAGACCATCGGGCTGGTCGCCAAGAGCACGGCCACGGTGCTGATCACCGGCGAGTCCGGAACCGGCAAGGAGCTGGTGGCCCGCGCTATCCACCGCGCCGGCGTGCACCCGGACGGTCCGTTCGTCGTGGTCAACTGCGCCGCGTTGGTCGAGACCTTGCTGGAGTCCGACATGTTCGGCCACGAGCGCGGCGCCTTTACCGGCGCGGTGAGCCGTCAGGTGGGCAAGCTCGCGCTCGCCCGCGGCGGTACTCTGTTTCTCGACGAAATCGGCGAGCTCTCCCCGGCCATGCAGGCGAAGCTGCTGCGCGTGGTCCAGAACAAGGAGTTCATGCCCCTCGGGGCGCAGCGGGTCGAGACCACGGACGCGCGCATCCTCGCGGCCACCAACGCGAACCTTCAGCAGCGGGTCAACGCGGGCGAGTTTCGCGAGGACCTGTTCTTCCGTCTTCAGGTGGTCACCATCCACCTCCCGCCGCTGCGGGAGCGTAGCGAGGACCTGCCCGACCTGGTCGACGCCCTGCTCGCCCGCGTCAATCGCGAAACCGGCCGCCGCACCACCCACCTGGCGGCGGACATGATGGATTGTTTTCGCGCCTATCGCTGGCCGGGCAATGTGCGGGAGCTGGAGAATCGGCTGCTGAAGGCCGTCGCCCTGTGCCGGGGCCCGGTGCTGACCGGCGATCTGTTTGCGCCGGACCTGGGCTCGGATGGGTCTGGCGTTGGTGTGGAGCGTCCGCTCGCCGAGCTCAGCCTCGCGGACATCGAGCGCGCCCATGTCCAACGCGTCCTGGAGTCCACCGGCTGGCACAAGGGCCGCGCCTGCGAGATCCTCGGCACGTCTCGGCCCCGCCTGCGCCGACTGATTCGCGATCACGGACTGGTGCAGCCCGCCACCTCGACCATCGAGTCGGACCGCGATCCCGAACCCTAGGAACCCGTTCGCCACCGCATGCGCGACCGGTAAAGACGCCTGCCCGTCGCCGCGGTTCTCAAACCAAGGGCTTGAGACCAGGCTTCGCCACCCGGAGCGGGGGCGCGGTCATCAGGTCCCGCAGCCTCGGGCAAGGACGCTTGAGCGTCTGCGAGGGCAGCTCACCGAAGGTGCGCCGATAGAGCGCGGCAAAGCGCCCCAGGTGATAGAAGCCCTCCTGGTAGGCGATGTCCACGACCGCCACGTTGGACCGATCCGCCGCCATCAGCCGGGAGCGTGCCGCATGCAGGTGCCGCAGCCGCAGGAAACCGGAGGGCGAGAGGTCGAAGGTCTCGCGAAAGGCATACTCCAGGGTCCGCTGACCGACGCGAGTCGCCTCGCACAGCACCGGGATGGATAGATCCACCGTGTCTACCGCTTGCACGAAGTCCAGCGCGCGGGACAAGGCGCGGGAATGGCTGCCTCGTCCGGAAACCGGACTTCGCGCAGTTTGAGTCTCATCCGGCGGGAACCGCACCGCCGCGGCGATACGCTGCATCAGGTCGGCCTCCATCGAGCGCAGTGCCGCCGGCTGTTGCAGCAGCCCCGGCGCCCTGCCGACCGTGTCCAGCAGCCGCAGCAGCCAGCC
>JBGSTR010000733.1:0-8820 GCA_041736365.1 Chromatiaceae bacterium
AGCGCCGTGGCGGAAGCGGTCGAGAAAAATCGCCGTCGGATTCGCCGGACGGTTCCGGCTCGGGCTCGCGCTGCGGGCCCAGGGTCAGACAAGCACGTCGCAGCTCCGCGGCGTCCAACGGGCCCCGCAGGGGCAGGATGCGCCGCGACCCCAGCCGATCGAGTGTGGCGCGATTCGCATAGTTGTAGAGGATCACCGCCCGCGACGCCCCCGAGTGCACGAGCAGGTTGCCGATATCGCGGATCTGGTCCGCGTGAACAGTCGGGAACTCAAGCACCGCCACGTCCGGCCCTTCCCGCGGCGCGGTCTCCGGCAGCGCTCCGCGGCTGTCGTAGAGACCCATTACTTCGATGCCGTGAAAGATCTCCGGGTCCTGCCGCACGCGTTCGGCCAGCGTCGCCCCTACGACGATCACTCGGCACCGGCGTTCGGGTCCCCGCGGCGATGCGGCCAGATCCGACCCGCAAGCCCGTCCCTGAAGTTGGTCCAGGGATAGGTTTGCGACGCTGCTGATGGCGTCCCCGCGGTCCACGAGCCGCTTGATCAGTGCAATACGTCCGACGTCCTCCGGGCGATAGAGCCGGGTCCCGGAGTCGGTCCGGATCGGCGTCACGATACTGTAACGGCGCTCCCAGACCCGCAGCGTGTCGGACGGAACGCCGGTCAGGCGCGAGACCGCCCCGATCCGGTAGGTCTGATTGTCTTCCGTCGGCTCGTCGCTCATCGCAATCCTCTTTAAGTGGGCGCCGATCGGATGCCATTCCGGCATTGGATCGGCTCGCGGCCCGCGATGCGCCGCTGCGGCCGCGCCGTTTCCGTCCGAACGAAGACGCGACGCGCGCGAGGGCGAGGTCGCGGTCGCGGTCGCCGAGTAGTCATCAATCGGCGTTACAGTGCCGGTCCGGGCATGGACATTGGCCGGCGCCCGGTCCAGGACAAAACATGGTTCCTGAAACCCCGTCGTCCAAGACTTGCCCTGGAAATTGGCTCAACAAATCACCGAGATGAAGCTAGGGCGGCGCGGTCGATGCGCGAGGCCGCCGCGGCGGCTCAAATGATTCACGAGCCACGTCGAAATTACGGTAGGATTTAGGGCTTTTCGGCGCCGTCATCGCGCCGCGCGCCTTTGGGGGTTCCAATACGTGAAGACACCATTCGCAATCCTGAGTCTGGTCTGCTCCGTGGCAATCCTGCTGCCCGCGGCCCAGACGGTTGCCGATGAAGGCACCGTCCACATCTACAACTGGAACGACTACTTCGCCGAAGACACCCTCTCCGGTTTCCAAAAGGGCACCGGCATCCGTCCGGTGCTCGACCTCTACGACTCCAACGAGGTGCTGGAGGCGAAGCTGTTCGCGGGCAATAGCGGCTACGACCTGGTCTTCCCGACCAGCCGGCCGTTTGCCGCGCGACACGTCAAGGCCGGACTCTATCTGCCCCTGGACAAGTCCAAGCTCCCAGGGCTCGACCGGCTCGACCCCGCCATCATGGAGAGCCTGGCGGCGATCGATCCCGGCAACGCGCATCTGGTCCCCTACATGTGGGGTACCTCCGGGCTTGGGATCAATACCGCGAAGGTGAAGGCGGCCCTCGGCGATTCCACCCCGCTCGATACCTGGGGCTTGGTCTTCGATCCGAAAATGGCCGAAAAGCTGGCCGGCTGCGGCATCAGCCTGCTGGACGACGCCACCGAGGTCTTTTCAGCCGCCCTGGCGTACCTCGGCAAGGACCCGAACAGCCTCGACCCGGCAGACCTCGAGGCGGCGACCGCGCTGGTGCAATCGGTCCACCCGTACATTCGTTATTTTCATTCCTCGCAGTATCAGAGTGATCTGGCCAACGGCGACCTGTGCGTGGCGCACGGCTATTCGGGCGATGTGCTGCAGGCCAAGACCCGCGCGGAGGAAGCCGGCAACGGCGTTGAGATCGCCTATGTGATCCCGCGCGAGGGGACCTCGCTGTGGACCGACGTGATGGCCATCCCCAAGGACGCGCCGAACCCGGACGCCGCCCACGCATTTATCGCCTATTTGCTCGATCCGAAGGTAATCGCCGACGCGTCCAACTACATCCTGTACGCCAATCCGAACCCCGCATCCAACGCCTTCCTCGACGAGTCGCTGTTGAAAGACCCCGGGGTTTACCCCTCCGCCGAGGTCAGGGCGCGACTGTTCGTGCCTTCCGAGCGCACCGACAAGGAGATCCGCAACCTCAACCGGATGTGGACCCGGGTCAAGGCCAGCCGTTGAGTCGCCCGAACGGGAGCGCGCAGTGAGCGTTAATGGGCATAGCGTGGACCTGGAGGCCTGGCAGGATCCGGGGGCCGTGCCCTACGTCCGTATCGAGCGTGTCACCAAGAAATTCGGTGACGTCTACGCGGTCGACGACGTCAGCCTGAACATCTACCGGGGCGAGTTCTTCTCGTTGCTCGGCAGCTCGGGCTGCGGCAAGTCGACCCTGCTGCGGATGCTCGCGGGACTGGAGCACCCGAGCGGCGGGCGCATCTACATCGACGGGGCGGACGTGACCGATGTGCCCGCTTACTCGCGGCCGGTCAACATGATGTTCCAGTCCTACGCCCTGTTTCCGCACATGAGCGTGGAGCAGAACGTCGAGTTCGGACTCAAGCAGGATCGCATGCCGCGCAAGGAGCGGGCGGAACGGATCGGCGAGATGCTGAATCTGCTGGAAATCGAGCCATTGCGCAAACGCAAACCGGACCAGCTCTCGGGCGGACAGCGACAACGCGTCGCCCTGGCGCGCAGCCTCGCCAAGCTGCCGAAGCTGCTGTTGCTCGACGAGCCGCTCGGGGCGCTGGACAAGCGCCTGCGCGAGAACACCCAGTTCGAGCTGGTGAACCTACAGGAGCGTCTGGGCATCACCTTCGTGACCGTGACTCACGATCAGGAGGAGGCGATGACCATGTCCACGCGCATCGCGGTGATGGACGAGGGGCGCATCATGCAGGTGGACGTGCCCACCGCGATCTACGAGTTCCCGACCTGCCGCTTCGTCGCCGAGTTTATCGGCTCGATCAATTTGTTCGAGGGCAAGGTCGCCCATTGCGAAGGGGATCAGGTGCACATCGAAACCCGCCTGGGCCGAGCGATGCGCATGCGCTTCCTGCATCCGGTCGCGCGCGGCAGCTCCGTCACGGTCGCCGTGCGCCCGGAAAAGATGCGCCCCTGCGCGGACTACCAAGAGGATGGGGTCAACCAGCTACGCGGCACGGTGGAGGATATTGCCTATCTCGGCGACGTCTCGGTGTATCGGGTACGCGTGAGCCCGGAGCAGCTGGTCGAGATGACCGTGACCAACGTCCAGCCGCTCACCGAGCAGGCCCTCACCTGGGGGCAAGAGGTGGCGATGGAGTGGTCGCCCGACAGCGGCGTCTTGCTGACCGACTAGCGACCGATGGCCTACACCGCCCCGGATCGAGGCGCGAATCGGCGCACGCTCAGCCGCCTGACCAATATCGGCGTGCCCTACTTCTGGCTGGGGCTGTTCTTCCTGCTGCCCTTCGTCATCGTCCTGAAGATCAGCTTCGCCGAGCCCGCGCTGGCGCAGCCGCCCTATACCGCCCTGTGGCAGTGGGCGCAGGACGAGATGATTCAGATCCAGCTCAACCTCGGCAACTATCTGCTGGTCTGGCAGGACTCGCTGTACCTCGACGCCTTGCTCAACTCACTGTGGGTCGCGTTCATCTGTACCCTGCTGTGCCTGCTGATCGGCTACCCCATGGCCTACGCCATCGCCACCGCGCCGGAGCGGCGCCGGGTGGTGCTGTTGATGCTGGTCGTGCTGCCGTTCTGGACCTCATTTCTGATCCGCGTCTATGCCTGGATCGGGATCTTGAAGCCCAACGGGCTGCTGAACAATTTTCTGTTGTCGATGGGGGTGATCGATCAGCCGCTGGAGATCCTGCACACCCAAGTCGCGGTGTATATCGGCATCGTTTATTCGTATCTGCCGTTCATGATCCTTCCCTTGTACGCCAACCTCACCCGGCTTGACCCGGGTCTGTTGGAAGCCGCGGCCGACCTCGGCTCCCGACCCTGGCACTCGTTCCTGAAGATCACGCTACCGCTGTCGCTGTCCGGCATCATCGCGGGCAGCATGTTGGTGTTTATCCCCGCGGTGGGCGAGTTCGTGATTCCCGATCTACTCGGCGGGCCCCAGAGCCTGATGATCGGCCGGGTGCTCTGGACCGAGTTCTTCTCCAATACGGATTGGCCCCTGGCCGCCGCGTTGGCGACGGTGCTGCTGGCACTGCTGGTGGTTCCGTTCGTGCTGATGCAGCGGTTGGAGCAGCGCATGGAGGACGAGCAGTCATGAAGCGCCGCGGCTGGCCCCTGGCGACCGTGCTGATCTTCGGCTACGCCTTTCTGTACGTCCCGGTGGTGCTGCTGATCGTCTACTCGTTCAACGAGTCCCGTCTGGTCACGGTGTGGTCAGGGTTCTCGACCAAGTGGTACGTCGAGCTGATGCGCAATCAGCAGCTGCTCGACGCCGCCTGGCTCAGCATTCGCATCGCCACCGTGAACGCCACCTTCGCGGTGCTGCTCGGGACATTTGCCGCCAACGCCCTGGTGCGGCATGCCCGATTCCGCGGACGCGCGGGTTTCGAGCTGCTCCTGACCGCCCCACTGGTGATGCCGGACGTGATTATCGGCCTGTCGCTGCTGCTGCTGTTCGTGGCGATGGAGCAGTGGATCGGCTGGCCCGCCGGGCGCGGCTTCACCACCATCACCATCGCGCACATCACCTTCAGCATGGCCTATGTGGCGGTCGTGGTACGGGCGCGGCTATCGCAGATGGATCGGTCGTTGGAAGAGGCGGCGATGGACCTGGGTGCGCGCCCGCTGGGGGTCTACCTGCGCATCACCTTGCCGCTGATCGCGCCGGCGCTGCTCTCGGGCTGGTTGCTGGCGTTCACGCTATCGCTCGACGACCTGGTCATCGCGAGCTTCGTCGCCGGACCCGGCTCGACGACGCTGCCGATGGTGGTCTATTCCAGCGTGCGCATGGGGGTGTCGCCGCAGATCAATGCGCTGGCGACCCTGATCATCGCCGTCGTCTCGCTGGCGGTGATCATCGCCGGCATCTCCATGCGCCGACGACCCGCAGGCCCCAAGCGCTGAGCCTCCCTCGGCCCACCGGGTGTAGGTTGGCGGTGAGCAAAGCGAACCCCAACAGCCCGGTGCCGGGAAAGCGTTGGGGTTCGTGCCGGGTTCGTGCCTCACCCGCAACCTGCGCCTCCATCACCCGGCGCGGGCCTCGGCGGTCGCCGTCGGCCGGTCGGACCACTGCTTGAAGTGGCGCAGGATCAATAGCCCGGGGATCGCGACCAGGGCACAGAAGATGAAGTACTCGAACCAACCCATGTACTCGGCCATATAGCCGGTCGGCGCCGACGCCAAGACCCTCGGCACGCCCATCAGGCTGGAGAGCAGGGCATATTGGGTGGCGGTGAATCGCTTGTCGGTCAGCGCGCCCATGAAGCCGACGTAGGCCGACGTACCCATGCCCGCGGCGAGATTCTCGCCGGCGACGGCGGCCGCGAGCATGGCGGTGCTGTTGCCCATCAGGGCGAGTGCCGCGAAGCCGGTCGTCGCCACCGCCTGCAGGATTCCGAAGTACCACAGCGCCCGGTAGATACCGATGCGCAGGATCACCACCCCGCCGATCAGCCCGCCGAAGATGGTGGCCCAAAACCCGAAGAGCTTTACGACCGCCCCGATCTCGGTCTTGCTGAAGCCGAGGTCGAGAAAAAACGGCGTGGTCATGGCGCTGGCCATGGTGTCGCCGATCTTGTAGAGCAGAATGAAGGCCAGGATCCAGAGCGCGTTGTCGCGCCGGAAATATTCCAGAAAGGGCTCGACGACGGCGGCTCGCAGGGTACGCGGGGAACCCCGCGCCTCCTCCGGCTCCGGGGCGAGCAGGGTGGTGACGATACCGATGAGCATGCTCAAGCCCAGCAGCAGATAGACCATCCGGAAGCTCACGAGGTCGGCCAGTATCAAGCCGCCGCCGCCCGCGAGCAGCATACCGACGCGATAGCCGTTGACATAAAACGACGCGCCCAGCCCCAACTCCACATCGGCCAACGCCTCGCGGCGGTAGGCGTCGACGATGATGTCCTGACTCGCGGACAGGAAGGTGACGGTCAGCGCGCAGGCCGCGACCACCCACGGCTCGGCGACCGGGTTGGTGAGCCCGAGCGCGACGATGGAGAACATCAGCGCGATCTGGACCACCAGCATCCAGCCCCGGCGGCGTCCGAGAAAGGGGAGCCGGAAACGGTCCATCACCGGGGCCCACAGAAACTTCAGGGTGTAGGGGAGCTGCACCAGGGCGAACAGGCCGATGGTGCCGAGATCCACGCCCTCTTCCGTCATCCAAGCCTGGAGCACGGACAGGGTCACCAGCAGCGGCATACCGCTGCTGAAGCCCATCGCAAACGCCACCAGCATTCGGCCGCTGAACAGCACCCGTAGGGCATGAGAGAGACGTTCGGGGTTCCGGTGCATCAGGATTCCTGCGGCATCGTCCGACACCGAGCTCGTCGAGAGTTTTCGCCGATCAAGTGCCGTCCCCGGCTTTTGATCAGCTCGCGGTGCGAGAGGCGCGACTCTCGAACGGCTCCAGATTCTTATCGCTCAAGGCGACAAGAAAATGCCGGCCAGCCGGACGGCCGACCCGGTTGCGGCGATCCCGCCGCTCGATACCGCGTGCATGGTAGAGCTTTCGACCCGCAGTGGCGAGACGCCCCGGGAACCGGCGGCTACTCCATCAGGTCGACCTCGATGCCCCGCTCGTGCAGCGCATCGCGCCGCGTCGCCAGAAAACGCTGGAAGCTCGGTTGCCAAACGTAGGCACCGGTCGCGACGTAGTCGAGCGCTCCGCCGATATGGAACGCCTTGAGATAGCCCTCGGTACGGAACACCTCGCGGCCGGCCGCATCGTAGAACACCAGACTCGGCGTGTAGGTGATCCCCAGGTCCGCCGCCCACTCGCGGGCCGGGATCTCCCGTCCGTCCGGTGTCTGCAGCGGTTCCTTCGAATAGGCGTCGACGATCGCGGCGTCGAATGCAGTCAGCGACAGGGCCACGGGAAGACGGCGCAGGATGTCGTCGTGGAGCTCGTCGCAGGCCTTGCAGGTGGGCTGCTCGAACAGGACCACCAGCGGGCGCAACGACTTGTCGCGGTTTGCCGCGAGTCGCAGGGGCGGCTGTAGAAAGCCGCCTTCCGTGTGCAGCTTGCCCTTGGCCTCGACCGGATCGGAGGCCGCGTAGAACTGCGCGAAGCTCTCGCCGATCTGCTCACGCCTCTCCGCCACATAGGTCAAGGCAGCCCCCAGCTTGTGCGGCGGATAGTAGCCGTTGACGCGCAGCACCACCGCCCCCGCCTCGTCGAGCAACAACAGGGTCGGCGTGAACTGGACCTTGAGGTCGGCGGCGAACTGTTTCTCCGTGGTCGGCTCGCCGGAAAAGCCGGCGACCTCGCGGTCGCCCCAGATATTGATGGCGATGACATCGAAGCGCGTGCGCGCCAGCTTGCCGATGGCCTCGTCGGCGAGATTCTCCCGCAGGAGCTTGGCGCAGTAGGGGCAGCCGTCCTGAAAGAAGTACAGCATGACCCGCTTGTCGGCCGCCGTTGCCTCGGCCACGTCCTCGCGGATGTCGAGGAACGAGGACTTAAACCAGTCCGGCATGTCGTGATGACCGGGGTTTCGCATGCCCGGCTCGAGCTCGGCGGCTCCTTCAGCCGCGGCGGCGGCGCTGAGCCACCATGAGACGCACATCAACAGCAGGGCTGGTGCGATTGCGAGTCTGCGCATCGGCGATTCTCCGAGTTTGCGGGGGCGCATCATTCGATTTCGCCCTAGGGAGACGCTGATTAATGCCGTCCTGGCATTTAATCAGCTCGCGGTCCGAGAGGCGCGACTCCCGGACCGCTCCATTTTCAAGCCCTTACGGTGCTTGAAAATGCCGGGCCATTCGGGCCCGGACGGGAAATGCTTTAAATCAGCGTTTCCCTAGGCCGCCGGCAACGGCAGCTCTCCGGCGACCAGAAACTGGCCCAGCGGAAAACCGAAGACCTCCCGGCCGAGCTCGCCGGAGAAGTTGACGCGCTCCGCCCGCGTCTCGCACAACCAGGGTCGCGGATCGAGGGGCCGACGACTCGCCAACGCCGAGGGCTCGAACAGGCCGACGTTGAGCCCGCCGTCGAGATCGCGCGCGGATCTGTATTCAATGGCATCCGCACCCAGATTGCGCAGCGCCCGGCCGAGCGCCTGGGTTGGGCGATAGTCGGACGGATGGCGCAGGACCTCCTCGTAGCGCGCGCAGGGCGGCTCGTGCAGCCGCAACGCACGGGCAGCCCGAATCCGGACGCGAAAAATAGTGTGCTGGGTCAGCAATCGGCCCGAGGTCGGCGGCTCACGCATCGCGGTCCAGAATACGAAGCGATAATAGGCGCTTTCCGCCAAGGCGGCCCGGGTGTCGCGGGCACCATAGAAAAGGCTCGGCTCAAAACGTGAGCCGAACCGGGAGCCATGACGCAACGGGGGGTAGCGGAAGGGGCTGGCGAGTAGATAGTGCAGGAGCCGGGTACCGGTCCGGCGGGGCGGTTTCGACGCCTCCAGGAGCTCCTCCAGGACGGATTGCTCCGCGAGATCATCGACCAGTCCGGTGGTCGCCACCTGCTCCTGACTCTCCACCACGCGCAACAACTCACCGTCGAGTGGCGCGGGCCGCAGATCGCCGCGGCACGCCGCCCACAGATCCGCGTGCGACTCAGACATGGGCGCGCACGTGC
>JBGSTR010000737.1:0-13008 GCA_041736365.1 Chromatiaceae bacterium
GCACCGCGGCGGCCTCGATGAAGGAAAGCCCCTTCGGTTTGGGTGCCGCCAGCCGCACGGGCACCAGTTGGTATTCCGCGTAGCTGCCGTGCGGATTGCCGAAGATCTCCGGCGTGTACCAGACCTCGTCGCCGACCGCGAGGTCATGCACGCCGGGGCCGACCTCATCGACAATGCCCGCCACGTCGTAGCCGAGCACCACCGGCGGGACCAGATTTGCCCAGCTTCCATTGGCCCGCAGCTTTGCATCTACCGGGTTGGTCCCGGAGGCGATCACCCGCACCAGGATCTCGCCCGGTCCGGGCGAGGGTCGATCGACCTCGCGCAGCTCGAAGTGATCCGGGCCGCCGAATCTGGGAAGGACCATGGCGCGCATGTTGCTCTCCCGTCTTGTGCTCTCACCCTTACCCATTGGAGACGGGGTCCGCAACTCTCAAGCCCGTGCCGTGGCGGGGATAGCCGCAGGCCGCCTTCCACTTGGCTGAGCAACCGCCATCGGGAATCGGCAGGACGCGGCGATCATCATGCCCGCTCCGACTGAGTCCAGGTGCGGCGGAGGCGCGGCCGCGCTGGTGCCGACCTATGGCTTCTGCAACCATGGAACTTTATTCCCGGAGGCTATCATGCGTACCCTGATCCCGGCGCTCGCCGCCATCCCGCTGTTCGTTGCCGGTGCCCCGGCGGCCGACGACATGCGCCGGGCTGTGACCATGCCGGACATGATGCAAGCGCACATGCGCGCCAACATGCGCGATCACCTTCTGGCCATCTCCGAGATTCAGTCCGCCCTTGCCACCGGCGAGTACGACCGGGCGGCCGACATCGCCGAGCAGCGGCTCGGCATGACGTCGCTGGAAGTCCACGGCGCCCGCCATATGGCCGGGATGATGCCCGAGGGCATGCAAGCGATCGGCACCTCCATGCACCACGCCGCCAGTCGATTCGCCATCGCCGCTCAAGACGTGGCGACCAGTGACGACCTACCCCGCGCGTTGGGCGCGCTCGCCGAGGTCACCCGGCAATGTGTCGCATGCCACGCCGATTATCGGCTGGCCACGCCCCCCTGAGCTCGGCACCATCTCCCCGGGGCGCCAACCCGACAAGATCCCCTGCCGTTTTCGGTTGGCACTTTTCAACCGTTCAGTCGAATTGGAATTCTGCCAACGGGATGTCCTGACCGTCGATGGTCACCGAATCCAGAAGAGCGCAATTCACGTCGTCACAGAGGTAGTCGTCGATCTCGTTCATCGTCCGGCGCTGGGCGTCAAGGTCATCCCAATAGCCAACCTTGCGATTGCGCCGGAAGATGTCCCACACCGCCGTAGCCGCCTCGGCGGCGGTCGTCGGCGCCGGCTCGACGTCGCCCGGGTGGTTCGCCACAAAGGACAAGCTTACGCCTCGCCGTCGAAAGGTCGTCCTCTTGGTTTATCACAACCTATTGATCTAAAACATTTTATTCCAGAGGTGACGGCCTTTCTTCAACCCCTTGCGAGCTATTGGGCTGGTCGGCGTTGACGGCGCACGGTTCGTGCCGTCAGCGACGGCGACCCCGATTGCCCGTTTAAGACGCCCTGTCGAGGGAAGTCCGTACCTACTCGGATCGCGGGTCTTGGCGCTTGTGCCAGAAGTAGGCGATCAGCGCGTCGAGCTCTTGCTCCGACAGGTCGGTATGGTCGGGCATATGGGTGTGGCGGTAGAGGGACGGATTGCGGATAAACGCCTTCACCAGATCGATGGATCTGTAGCTCAGGATGCTCATGGGCGCGTTGAGGTCCGGGCCGACCGTGCCACCCTGGCCGTTGATCGCGTGACAGCGCACGCAACGCCGCTTGAACAGCGCGAATCCGCTAGACGCGGCGGAGTCCGGCACCGCCCCCTCGGGCGGGATTTGCGGGTAGCGCTCGTCGAAATGGACCAGCTCGATCATGGCCAAACCCCATGGCCAGGGGTAGCCGTACTGCGTCGTCTGATTTGCGCCTGTCCAGACCACACAGAAAGGGGCTGGATCGGCCTGCATTCGCCCCACCGGCTCCCAGCCCTCGACGTCCAGGTCGCGAAATACCAGGAATCCGCCGTCCCGGGCGACCTGGAAGACGGGGGACATCGCGCGGTAGCCGTCGTTGGCCTGAAAGACGATATCCGCCTGCCCGTCGTCCGCCCAATTCGGCCCGAGCCCAAGCCGAAGCACCTCCCCCAAAGGGAAGGCGCGGTAGCGTTTCCGCTTACCGTACTCCGGGTCGAACAGGCTGAGGTCCTGCGACTCGATCAGCGCGCTCAGCTCATCGAGATCGTAGCTCGCGACCACTTTCGAGCCGACCGCGAACTCGAGCCGTTCCGCATCCGCAAGGACCAATGGTGCCGCCAACATGAGGAGGCACGCGAGGAACGACGCCAGCCCGTACGGTCGCGTGCCGAGCCCCCGGCGTCTCGCCGTGATCACCGCACGGCGGTGTAGGCCCAGTGCGCAGAGGGGAATTCTCATTGGTAACCGGCCTCTATTCGTAGTCGGCAGGTCCGACCGAATCGTCATGGGCGCGTCGGCTGAAAGAGTACCAACCTTGGACTTGCGGAACGAGGTCGGCTGGCGCCGCGCGCCGGGACTGTGGTGCGCGCCGAGAAAACCGAGCGAAAGCGCGATCCCGGCAAATCACGCGCCCGGCGCCCGATTTGATCGCGCGCGGCAGCCGGCTATCGAGGAGCTTCGCGGTAGAGCTGCTCCACCCAGTCATGGAACCACGGCGGGCGAGCGATCAGGACGTATGCGAACAGGAGCGCCGCGAGCGGGACCGCGAAGGCCACGGTGTCCGCGACGACGATGAGCAACGCCCAGATGAGACGGTCTGCGAGGCGCATGCTTTTCTCCCAATTTCCCGGTCAATCCATCACCCGGACTGAAGTGCATCCGCTGCCGGCCGGGAGACACACGGTTTTTTGTTGTTGGGTGGCTGAAGAGAGGTGCCAGAATAGCGGCTCGGATACGCCACTTTCGTTTCACACTCAATGAGTTGCGGCCATTACCTCACCGTCTTTGCTTCGGTGCGTGACTCGATCTCGGCTCGGTACCTGCGTCGAACGATCTCGGAGACCGTAGCCGCCCGTGGGTCCGTCGCTGCGCTCCTTGACCCACCCTACGATGCGTTTACAGGATGTCGCGACGGCAACATCGCACCGCATCCGGGCACCGAGCCATCCACGTGCGCCGTGCCGCAACACTACCCCGGGCTCTCGTCCCGCATCGCCTCGAAACGCTCCCTGCGCGCGTGGGCAATCTCGCACAGATAGCGAGCAGGCTCTGTCAACGTGTTCGTCTCCATCGCCGACCAAGCCGGACAGCGCGGACAAAAAATTCGCATATCGCACTCGCTGCAGGTGGAGACCAGCGGCGGTGCCTCGTCCACAAAACCCTGCAACCCTTGCCATGCCGCGCGAAAGCCGATATCGAGCGGACGCAGTGCGGGCTCGGACAAGTTCAGGCAGGGGTTCATCTCGCCGGATGAATTGATGGCGAATGCCGATTTGCCGGCTTGGCAGCGGAAAACGGAATCAATGTCCCCGGAAGCGCGGCGGTTCGCGGATTCATTCAGGTCTTTGGCAGGCATGCGTTCGGTGGCTTCGAGTCGGACACAATCCCGCGCGGACAGTCGGCAGTCTTCAACATCGGACGGCTTGCCGTCGCGCCGTCTCATCAGCAGCCAAGCGGGCGCAAACGCCAAGCCCCAATTGCGCGACATCGCCCGCATAGCATCCAATTCGCCGAAGTTGTGCCGCGTGATGGTTGCCTTGAGCTCCAAGGGTACCCGGTGCTTGAGAAGCGCCTCGATTCCCGCGCAGCAGCGCGCGTAACCACCGGCGGCACCGGTGACTGCCTCATACGTGGCGGCAGTCGCGCCGTAGAGCGTGATCTGCGTGAGACTCGGCGGAGCTTCCGCCAGACGTTGCGCGATTCGCTCGCTGACGAGCGTTCCATTCGTGAACAGCGTGATGACGAGGCCCATCCGCGTCAGCGGCGTGTAAATCTCAAAGAAGTCCCGGCGCAGAAAAACCTCGCCTCCGGTGAGCAACAAGAAGACCATGCCGCTGTCCACGGCATCGTGCGCCAGCGCGAGCCAATCCGAGGCGGTCAATTCCTTTGCACGCATCGCGCGATCACGGGCGGGATGACGGACGTAGCACATTCGACAAGAAAGGTTGCAGCGCTCCGTCAATTCGAACGCGCCGTTCACCGGCTGGCGAATGGCGGCGGCACGACGCTGCAATTCTTGCATCAGCGGACCGTAGTCGGTCGGCAGTGCGGTCATTGTTGCAGCAGGCCCATTCCCGCCATCTCATCCAAGAGGTGTCGCACATCCGCGCGAGCGCGTTCCAAGTCCACGTCGAATTGCTCTACTACTGCGGAAGCCAGCTCTTCCAACGAGCGGTCTTGCGCCAGCAGTTGCCACACAGAGTGCGCGGTGGCATTCAAAACGACCACGCCATTGAACTTCCCGACGGACTCGCCGATCGGCACGAGCAGGCTTTCCCCGCCAGCATTTCGCACGACAAAGTTGTTGTTTCGCCTGATATTGATCGCCGTACTCCAGGTGGAAGGTGGATGATCGGGAGGTTAGCTGGGGTTGACCGGTTGTGGCGCTTCGACAAACGCACAGCCGGTCGACGAACCGCCAGCCAACCCTCACCTCCCGGCGTAGGCTAGATCCGGATTGCTATTGCCCGTCATAGAACCGCTCGAGGTCGCGGCCACTCTGTCGGTGGATCAACAGCCGCATGGTTTATTGGGGCTCGGGTAATTCGAAACAGGCTCACAGTCCCCACATGGGCTATTGTCACTAGGGTAGTTCCCTGTAGTGAGAGGGTTACGGTCCGAGCGTTGGGCGGCAAACACCGCCTTCGGCGACTCGTAAGATTGCTTTGAGCCGGTGGCTGTATAGCTCGGATGCTCATTCTTGGCGTTCACGGATTTTCTCCTGACCATTCCAGATCGGACGTTTAATTACCCAACCCTGACGGATCATCCCGTATGATCACCCTTCCAGATACCCCGTCATCTCTTACCCTGCATTCCGTGGTTGGTTCTAGAGGATCGGGCACACGCATCGCAACGCCGCAGCCGGGCCCCCTCAACGGGAGGCTCGCCCCCTCGTTTGCTCTAGTTGCCCGAAATCTTACCGATTTGAACCCACCATTCCCGCCGGGGCGCGCATGACGCTCGCACATCAATGGGCGGTTGGCCGCGGAACGTAGAGGATAGGAGACCCAATCACCTCAGGATGAGCCACATTCGAGACTAGTAGGCAGCTTGGCAGTCGTCAAGGCTGTTTGAGCGGGATGCTGCGCGGTCATGCGTCGCGCTCGTAACGACCGAGAATCCACGCGGTGTCCGCCTCATTCGCTACAGCAACGACGCTTCCAGCCGCCGCTTGCGCTGCTCCCAATCGGGCATGACCTGGCCGAGCAGTCGGAAGAAACCCGCGTCGTGGTTACGGTACAGCACATGGCAAAGCTCGTGGGTGACCACGTACTCGATGCAGGGGCGAGGTGCGCGCACCAGGCTGAGGTTCAACGTCATGGTCCCCGCGTGTGACAGGCTCCCCCAGCGCGACTGCATGGTGCGCACGATCAGTCGCGGACGTTCCACGCCTTTGAAGTGGCGCAAGCTCGCGTCCAACACCTCGCTGAATACGGCCCGAGCGCGGTCGAGATACCAGCGATGCAGCAGTGCCTTCACGCGATCCGGGTCGGGCTCGCCGGTCAAGCCGACGAGCAGCCGGCCCCGCGTCAGCTTGACCCCCGCGGCCTCGCCCGACAGCAGCTTGAGACGGTATTGCCGGCCGAGGTAGAGGTGCGACTCGCCGGCCAGGTACTGCCGAGCCGGTGTGCGCGGGCGATAACGCTCGAACTCGGCGAGCTGTTTGCTGATCCATGCGGCGCGCTTGCCCACCCGTTCGGCGATGACCGCTTCCGGGCAGCCCGGGGGCGCACGCACCAGCACGCGGCTGTCGGGGTGGACTTCGATAGCCAGGGTCCGGCGCGATGCCAGAAACCGCACCTCGTAGCAGATGGTGTCGCGGCCGTAGGTCAGCGAGCCAACCGTGGTCTTCATCCCGCCATCCGGTGGCGGGCGAGCTGCATGGTCTTTTCGATGATCTCGTCCATCTCATCGGTGGACAGCGCAATGCCCCGCGTGCCCTTCACCTGGTCATAGAGGTAGTCGTCGATCTCGTTCATCGTCCGCCGCTGGGCGTCTAGGTCATCCCAATAGCCCACCTTGCGATTGCGCCGGAAGATGTCCCACACCGCCGTGGCCGCCTCCGCGGCGCTCGTCCGTGCCGGCTCGACGTCGCCCAGGTGGTTCGCCACAAACGGCCGAAGCAGGCCATAGACGGCGGCCGCGTCGGCGTCGCCGTTCAGCACCGGCGGCAGGTCGTCGCCCTTGCGCGCGACCACGGCGTTTTTGATCTCGACCACGCGTTGCAGATACTCCAAATCGGACAGGCGCTTGGCGCGGTAATCGTCGATGGCCTGCTGGATCAGCTTGGAGAATTTCTCGTAGAAGGCGGGGTCCTGCTCCAGTCGTTCGTTGATGGCACGCAGGGTGGCGTGGGCGATCATGTCGGCCTTGGCGCCGGGGTGCTTCTCGGCACCCGCACCTTGCGCTTCTGCGACCTTGCGGAACGCGGTCTCGTCGAAGATGTTCACCGGCGCATTGATCTGCACGACGTCCGAGGCCGAGACGTGCGTATCCAGCAGCTTCTGGATGCGCGGCTCGAAATCGCGGTAGTCCACGGATTCCGCATACCGCAGCTTCATCGCCGCCTTGAGATTGACGAAGCGTTTCAGGTCGTTCTTGTAGGCGCAGAGCTTCTGCTCGGGCGTGTCCGTAATGAAGTGCTCGCTGGAGAGCGCGATGGCCAGGGTCTTGGCGTAGGCCGAGAGCCGCTCGTAGAAATCGGCGCGCAGCTTAAGATCGGCCAGCAGCCGTTCAAAGGCTTCCTCGTCCCGGCGGTTCTTCACCGTCTTGAACAGGTCCCACAGCTCCGCATGACGCTGGGGGAGCTGCTTTACCTCGTCTTGGATCGAAGCGAGCGCGCCCTCGAGGTCGTCCGCATCGAAGCCTTCGAGTGCGCTGTAGGTGCTCAGCGCCTGGTCCAGCTCGCCGAGCACGCCCGCGTAGTCGATGATGTAGCCGAAATCCTTGACCTTGGCGCCGGACTCGTCCTCGTAGAGTCGATTCACCCGGGCGATGGCCTGCAACAGGGTGTGGTCCTTGAGCCGACGGGTCAGGTAGAGCACGGTGTTGCGCGGGGCATCGAAGCCGGTCAGCAGCTTGTCCACCACGATCAGGATCTCCGGCTCGTCGCCGAACTTAAACGCATTCACCACCTGCTTGATGTAGTCCTCCTCCGAGCCGTAGCGCTTCATCATGCGCTGCCAGAAGGCCACCACCTCGTCGGTGGATTCGTCGGCGTCGATCTCGTCGAAGCCCTCGCGCTCGTCGGGCGGCGAGATGATCACCTCGCTGGTGAGCGCGCCCAGCTCGTCCAGAAACGCCTTGTAGCGCAGCGCCGACGCCTTGTTGGGCGCCACCAATTGCGCCTTGAAGCCGGTGCCCTGCCAGCTCTGGCGGTAATGCTCGCTGATGTCGAAGGCGCGCATGTAGATCACCTGCTCGGCCTTGTTCAGCATCTCGGCGCGGGCGTACTTCCGTTTGAGATCCGCCTTCTGCTGGTCGGTGAGCCCCCGGGTTTGGCGCTCGAACCAGGTATCGATGGCCTTGCGGTTTTGCTCCAGCTCCACCATACGGCCTTCGTAGAGCAACGGCACGATGGCGCCGTCGGCCACCGCCTGGTCGATCGCATAGGTGTGGATCACGCCGCCGAACTTCGCCACATCGCTCTTCTCGCGGGTCAACAGCGGCGTGCCGGTAAAGCCGATGTAGCAGGCGTTGGGGAACATCTGGCGCATCCGCGCCGAATAGCCGCCCAATTGCGTGCGCTGGGTCTCGTCCACCAGCACGAAGATGTCGGGCGAGTCGTCGCAGAGCTTCTTGTAGGCCAGCGCCTTGTCGAACTTGTGCACCAATGTGGTGACGATGTGCGCCTTGTCGTCGGCGACCAGCTCCAACAGGTGACGGCCACTCTCGGCCCGGTCGGGCGAGAGTCCACAGGCGGCGAAGGTGTTGCCGAGCTGTTTGTCGAGATCCACCCGGTCGGTGACCAGCACGATGCGCGGGTTGCGGATGGTCGGCTCCAGCGCCAGCGCACGCGCCAGCATCACCATGGTCAACGACTTGCCCGAGCCCTGGGTGTGCCAGACGATGCCGCCACGGCGCTTCCCGTCGCCGTCCGTCCGCTTCACCCGCGCGAGCACCGCGCGGATGGCGAACACCTGTTGGTAGCGCGCGATCTTGCGCACGCCGCCGTCGAACACGGTAAACGCCCACGCCATCTCCAGCAGACGGTCGGGCCGACATAGGGCATACAGGGCACGGTCCTGCTCGGTCGCCTGCCGGCTTGCCGGATAGGGGATGATTTCCTCGCGCACGCCCAGCTCGGCGAAGGCCAGATCGAACAACGAGGCCTTCACCGACTCCGGCAGCGGGCGCTCCAGCAGGGGCGCCAGCTCCGCGTCCGCCACCTCCTCCTTCCACTTCGACCAGAACTTGGCCGGCGTGCCGGTGGTGGCGTAGCGCGCCTCGTTCTTGTTCACGGCGAGCACCGTCTGCACGTAGGTAAACAGCCGCGGGATGTACTCGTCGCGCTGATTGCGGATCATCTGCGAGATGGCCTGCGCCACCTCGACCGTCGGCGACTTGCACTCGATCGCCGCAAACGGAATGCCGTTGACGAACAGCACGACGTCGGGCCGGCAGGTCTCGACGCTGCGCGTGCGCTCCACCGCGAGCTCGGCGGTCACGTGATAGACGTTGTTTTGCGGGTTGCGCCAGTCGATGTAGTTGAGCGTGAAGCTCTTGAGATCACCCTCGATGGACTGCTCCAGCGCCACGCCCAAGGTCAGCAGGTCGTACACCGCCTCGTTGGTCTTGAGCAGGCCGTCGTACTTGACGTTCTTCAGCCGCTGGATCGCGCTCTGGAGGTTCTCCTCGCTGAACAGATAGCTGCCGCCCTTGTGCTGGATGCGGTTGAGCTTCTTCAACCGCTCGCGCAGGATCTCTTCCAGCAGCACGTTGCCGGTCTTGCCGCCGCGTGCGGCCAGCGCCTCGGCGGGTGTCAGGTACCGGTAGCCCAGATTGACCAGTACCTGGATCGCGGGGATCTGCGAGAGGTATTTCTCGTTGAAGCGGAAGCTGTCCATCCCTACTCCTCGCCGGGTTGAAGCTCGACCAAGGCGTTGACGGCATCCAGCCCCAGCCGCAGCGACCAGCGCAGAGATTCGGCGAAGAAATCCGCCAGCGGCGTCAAATCGCCGGCGTCGGCGAGAGCGATGGCGTCGAGGTAGCGGCGACGGTCGCGGCTTTTTATCACCAGCGGCGGCAGACCGATGCGCAGCAGCGCGTAGTTGATCAACAGGCGAACCACGCGGCCATTGCCGTCGTCGAAGGGGTGGATGCAGACAAAATCATGGTGCAACCGGGCCAACAGCGGCAGGACGCCGAGGCGAGAGCCTTCCAGCTCCGCCCGCAGCCACTGCACCAACGCGGCCATGCGTGCCGGCGTCTCTTCGGGCGAGGCGAAGTGAAAGAACTCCCCGGCTGCCGTGATCACATGATTGGGCTGCACCTTATAGCGCCCCGGCTCGATCCACTTGCGGGTAGGTTCGCCCTGCGCTGTTTCCGCCGCCCGCCAAAACCCCTCCTTTAGGATGATGCGGTTGAGGTCGCGAATGTCCCCCTCGCTCAACGATCGATCTTCCCGGGCGAGCGAGCGCACCAATTCAATGGCCACGTCGTGGCCGCGCATCTCGTCGTATTCGCGCAGCAGATGCTGCCCCCGCGTGCGGCCGTGGATCAGCAACAGCAGCGTCTCGCCGTAGGTCAGGGTATTGCCCTCGATATGGTTGGAGTTGTAGCTCCACTCGATGCGCAGTCGCTGCCAAAGCCGGCCCTCGTGATCCGGCCGCAGCGGTTGAGCGGCCAACCAATCCTCCGCGAGCCGACGTAAGTCATCCTGCAGAGAAGCGATCCAAGGGCTAGGAACGGTCATCGGTGGTCTCCACGGGATTGTCGATGGGCAATCGCCATTGGCCGGTGAGGAGCTTTTGCATCAGGCCGCGTTTTTGGGTTCGAAGGGCGGCGAGCTGCTCCACCATGATCTCGATCTCGCCACGCGCGGCGTCAAGAACGTTGGCTATACGTATTTGCTTGTCGTGCGTTGGCAAAGGTACTGTTGTGCCCATGAACTCATCCGGACGGATATTCAGTAATCCATTGTTCCGTACTCCCGTCTTGACCAATGCGCGCAACTGCGGCTTGAGATAATCCGCGGCAAATAGATGCCGCATATACGCCGTGCAGACCGATTCATGAAGTCGGAAGCTGACGTAAACGCTCGGCACCAACGCGGCTTCGTAGCTCTGAAGCTGAAAGACGCAGCCGAACTCGTAGCGCTTAGAATTACCCTTGTTATACGAAAACTCGCCGGAACGAAGAAGCGTGTAGGTCTTGGCGCTTTCACCGGCCATGTAACGGCTATACCGATCCTCCTGCCGTATAAATCCTGATGCAGAGGAAATCGTTAACAATGGGTATTCGCTGCCGCCTCTTTGGCGCTGGATGCGTTCCGCAATATCTCTAATGTGGACGTTGCGCCAAGCTGCTGATTTTGAGCCGACCGCGATCAAGCGCTGAACCAATCCGGTGTAGTTCTGCTCCTTCGCCCCGATCAGTTGCTCGGTTTTCTGAATGGCGGTGTCCCAGGTTGAAATAATGCCAACCAATATGCTTTGAATCTCAAGGCTCGGTAATCTGACAGGCATTGCCATCAGTAGCGCCTGATTGAGATTCGATATGTTTCCATTCCCCCCGCCGGCAAGTGTCATATGTCTATTAAGACTACCTTGAAAAACGAGCGCAATGTAATCAGGCAACACTCTCGACTTGTCAAGACGAGCCCGGATCGTAAACCCGGAAAATGTCACGGCCTCGGGGGGATTTCTAATCACCATGCAACGCCCAATGAGGCTCTTGTTTCCATTGGAGCGTACGAAAAGGAGGTCACCATCCTGTAACTCGTCGTCCAGAGAGAGCTTCGAGCGAAGGCGAATTTGTGCCAAATTATCAAAGCTCGACATTTCGGTACGACTTTGGAAGTCTCCAACACCAACTATTTTGACCACTGCGCCTTGGTCAGCCACGGCGTAATTGACGCCGTTTCGGAGGTCGGCTATTTCGCTAAAGGTGATGTGAGAAACCTTCACTTCTTTTTTTTCCGCTCCACGCCTCCCAACTGCTGCCCCGCCTGCTCCAGCTTCTCGGCCTCCTTTACCACCCGATCAAAGTCCGACTCGAATAGCCGATCCTGCACGATGCGGTAGTTTTCGAACTCGCTTTCAGCGTGTGCCTTGGCGATTTCCGCCGTCACCTTTCCGGCATCTTGCAACACACCGCGGTCAGTGGCCTCGATGAAGCGATTCAACCGGGTTTCCCAATCCTGCATGGTCATGGGCATCTTGCGCTGGGCCATGTCCTCGGCCACATCCAGATAGGCGTTGACCAAGCGGGCGAGCTGCGCCATTTCTTGCTCGGCCAGGTAGTTCTTGGCCACGGTGACGTCGGAGGCCAGCACGCGACCCTCGGGGGCATGCTTCCAGGTGAGCAGGCCCATGTGCGGCGCATGGCGGTCGGCCTTGGCGTGGATGATCTCGGCAGCCGACTGGCCAGTGATAGCGTAGTGGAACTTGTTCTGGACGGTGGCGAAGAAGTCCTGGGTGATCTCCGAACCCGGGTCGTAGTCGATGCTGCACTCGGCGAAGACGTCGGTGATCTGCTGCCAGATGCGCCGCTCGCTGGCGCGAATGGAGCGCACCCGCTCCAGCAGTTCGCGGAAGTAGTCTGCCCCGAAGGCTTGGCGGCCCTGCTTGAGGCGCTCGTCATCGAGGGCGAAGCCCTTGGTGATGAATTCCTTGAGCACACCGGTGGCCCAGATGCGGAAGCGGGTGGCGCGGTGCGAGTTGACGCGGTAGCCGACGGCGATGATGGCGTCAAGGTTGTAGTAGTCCAAGCGGCGCCGCACTTGTCGGTCGCCTTCGGGTTGAACCGTTTCCATTTTGGAAACGGTTGCGTTTCGCGACAACTCGTCGGTTTCGTAGATGTTTTTTAGGTGCTTGGAGATCGCAGGCACACCCACGTCGAACAATTCGGCCATCTGGGAGAGGCTGAGCCAGATGGTCTCGTCGCGTAGCAGCACCCGGACACGCACCTTGTCGTCGTCGCTGCCGTAGAGCAGGAATGGCGTCTGTCCCAGGTGTTCGAAAATTTCGAATGACTGGCGCTCGACTTGTTCGGATGTTCCGGAAATCATGGAGGGCTTACCGCCTTTCCCGCCCTTCTTATTCATCAGCTCTGCACTCCCAGCTCCTTCAAGTACTGCTTCATGCGCTTGCGAACTTCTACCAGCTCGCCCTCCAGGCGCTCGATCTCCTGCTCGACGGCTGCGACGTCGATCTCTTCCTCTTCCTCGAAGGTGTCGACGTAGCGCGGGATGTTGAGGTTGAAGTCGTTGTCGGCGATCTCTTGAAGGCTCGCGACATGGGCGTATTTGTCCACCGGCTGCCGGGCTTGGAAGGTCGCCAGCACCTTGCTCATGTGCGCGTCGAGCAGGGTGTTCTGGTTCTTGCCGGACTGATAGTCGCGGCTGGCGTCGATGAACAGCACGTCGCGGCAGCGCTCGCGCGCGCCGCCCTTTTCGCGGGCGCGGTCGAACACCAGGATGGCGACCGGGATCGAGGTGGTCGGGAACAGGTTGCCCGGCAAGCCGATGACGGCGTCGAGCAGGTTTTCCTCGATCAGCGCGCGACGGATGCGGCCCTCGGCGCCGCCCCGGAACAGCACGC
>JBGSTR010000109.1:0-13595 GCA_041736365.1 Chromatiaceae bacterium
GCGTGCGCGAGCGGCTGTTCTTCGCCACCAAGGTCTGGACCCGCGGCCGCGAGGACGGGATCGCGCAGATGAATCGATCGTTCGCCCGCATGCGGACCGAGCGCATGGACCTGATGCAGGTTCACAACCTCGTCGACTGGCAGACCCACCTCGCGACGCTGCGGGCCTGGAAGGAGCAAGGCCGCATCCGTTACATCGGAATCACGCACTACGACGAGAGCGCGCACGAGGACGTGGCCGAGGTGCTCAAGCGCGAGCGTCTCGACTTCCTGCAGATCAATTACTCGGTCGGCGAGCCGGAGGCCGCGGAGCAACTGCTCCCGCTCGCTGCGGACAAGGGCGTCGCCGTGATCGTCAACCGTCCGTTCGGCGGCGGCAGCCTGTTTCGGGATGTCCGCGCGCAACCGCTCCCGGCGTGGGCCGCGGAGATCGGCGCGACCAGCTGGGCGCAGCTTTTCCTCAAGTTCGTCCTCTCCAACCCCGCCGTGACCTGCGCCATACCGGGCACCGGAAACCCGGCGCACATGCGCGACAATCTCGACGCCGGACGCGGACCGATGCCCGGACCCGAGCTGCGCCAGCGAATGCAGGCGCTGATCGGCGGCCTCTGATCCGAGAAGTCGATAGGCCGACCGTGCGACCCGCATACGCCTTAACCGGGCGCGCATGTCTCAGCGGCGTCCACGCTACGCATCCTAGTCCTCGTTCCCACGCTCCGGCGTGGGAATGCCGTCTTGGTCCCTCCGCGGCGCGACGCCGACGGGACGCTGGAGCGTCCGGATTCGCTCCCACGCCGGAGCGTGGGAGCCAGAATGACCCCCCGGGCGCGCCAATCGCGCTGTAGTTACGCGACGCTTCCCCGATCCGGACGACGCGACTACCCCACCAAGCCAATCCAGCGCAGCAGCGGCGGCAGCATTACGGCCGTCACCAGGGCGGAAAGGGCCATCGCCAGCCCCGAAAAGGCGCCCATCTCCGGGCTGACCTGAAATGCCCTGGCGGTGCCGATGCCGTGGGAGGTGACGCCCATCGCGAAGCCCTTTACCGCATCATCGTGCAGCCGCAGCAGCCGAAACAACCCGGTGCCGAATACCGCGCCGATGATGCCGGTGCTGACTACGAGCACCGCCGTCAGCGAAGGCAGCCCGCCCAGCTGTTCGGAGATGCCCATTGCCACCGGCGCGGTGACGGATTTCGGCGCCAGCGATACCAGGGTCTCGCGCGTCGCACCAAACAAAGAGCCGAGCCCGATCGCGCTCAGGCTTGCGGTCGGCACCCCCACCAAAAGCGCCGCGCCGATGGGCAGCAACATCGTTCGCAGCCGGGCACGCTGGCGATAGAGCGGGATCGCCAGCGAGACGGTCGCCGGCCCGAGCAGGAAGTGCACGAATTGGGCGCCGTCGAAGTAGGTTTGGTAGGGAGTGTCGGTCAGGACCAGGAGCCCGATCAGCAGGATGACCGAGATCGCCACCGGGTTGAGCAGCGGGCTCTCGCCGCCCCGGCGGTAGATCCAGCTCGCGATCAAAAAGCAAATCAGCGTAGCGGTTAGCCACAGCAGCGGCGAGGCGGCCAGGTAGACCCAGATCGCGGTGAGCGGCGTGTCATCCATCGTTCTTTTCTCCGGCGCCGGTGAGCTTCTGCACCAGCGCCACGGTCAATGCGGTGACCGCGAGCGTGATCAGGGTGCCTAGAATCAGCGCCGCAGCAATGGCCAGCCCCTGCCCCTGCAATCGTTGCCAGTGCACCATCACCCCGACGCCGGCCGGGACGAACAAGAGCGAGAGATGACTGAGCAGCGCGTCGGTGGTGCGCCCGACGTCTTCCGAGATGCCGCCGCGCAGCACCAGCCAGCCGAACAGGAGCAGCATGCCGATCACGGGTCCGGGCACCGGCAGGCCGGATGCGCGGGCCGCGATCTCGCCGATGAGCTGACAGACCAGTATCAGGGTTAACGCTTGAAGCACGACTGCATGTCCCGCCCGTGTGACCCCGGCTGCGAAACCGCCGAAGCAGCAGGACGCTTGAGCCTGCGAAACGACATGATCCGCGGGGATCGGTTCGCGGATGCAGGGTGCAGTATCGCGCGACAGGCGCCTTGAACCAAGAACCCGGGGCGAAGAGTGAGCGGCGGTGCGGTTTCCGGCGACTCAGTCAGTCTTGCGCGCAATCAGTCCGGAGTAACGGATCCGCTCGCCGCCATCCATATCGATCATGCGCACCGTCTCGCCGCGTGTGCGGCCGATGCCGGGAATGATCGCCTCGGTGTCGGATATTGGTCGCAGGGGAACCTCGATGATCGATTGGGAGAGTTGGGGCATGCGATAACGCATGCACAGATAGCCCTCGCGCAGCCGGAGCTCCAAGTCGAGCACGGGGAACCCGGGGTCGGCGTTCACCACTTCGTAGCGGCCGAGCCTGCCGAGCCAGGCCGGCGACAGGGACGGTGGCGCAACCTTCTCGCCCAGGACCATCTCCTTGCCTCCGCTACGGGCGACCAAGACCTCCCGACCCTCGATCCGTGCGGCCATGAGCTGCATCTCGACCAGCGGTTGCAAGGCGGGGCTCAGCGGCTCCGCACCCTGTTTTGCGACGCCGAACCAGCCGTTTCGGGTCGGGATCAGATTGAAGCTGATTTCATATATACAGATACACAACCTCGCTTCGTCCGGACGAATCGAGATCAAACCCAGATCGGTCGCGTAATCGCCGGCGATCTCGGCGGGTTGCCGCTCGCTGGGCGGTCGCTCCAGCGACGCGAGAAAGACCTCGCCACCGGCAGTGGCGGATGTGGGCGCATCGGCGAGCATCCGCTTCAGGATCTCTTCCGCGAGGCGCGCAACGATATTGCGGCTTCCGTCCGCGTTCGCCAGCACGACCACGCCGAGTCCATCCTCCGGGAGCAGGACCGCCTCGGCGGAGAACCCCGGGGTGCTGCCCCCATGGCGCAGCACTCGCCCGCAACCCGGGATGCTGCCCTCGTCCAGGAACCATCCCATCCCGCTGAAGATGCTCATGTCGAGGTCGTTGTCGCGGTTCTGGGGGGCGAACATCTCCTCGAGGGTGGCCGGGCTGAGCAGTTGATTGCCGTCCAGCACCCCGCCCCCGAGCAACGCACGCAGGTATCGTCCCTGATCGGCCGCCGTGGTGTTGAGTCCGTGCGCGGGCAGATCGCGGATCGGCAGCAGGTTCATTGCCTTGCCCGCGCGATAACCGCTCGCTAGATTCGCGGCTACGCGCGGATGGCTGCCGAAATTACTGCGGGTCATGCCGAGCGGTCCAAGCACCCGACTCGCCATATAGTCACCGAATCGGATGCCCGATACCTTCTCGATCAGGTGGCCGAGCAGCGAATAACCGACATTCGAGTAGGAGAACACCAGGTTCGGCGGAAACGCCGCGAACTCGTCGCCGAGGGCGCTTGCAACCCCGGTGAACGGTTCGTCCGTCCACATGCCCTTATTCAAGTCGGTGGGCAATCCGGCGTGATGACAGAGCACGCTGCGCACGGTGATCGGGGCGCTTGTCGAATCGAATCGACTGCGAATCGAGAGCTCGGGAACGTAGCGCGCGAGGGGCTGATCGATGTCGATCTCGCCGGCCTCGGCCAACTGCAGCACCGCCGTGGCAACGAGCGGTTTCGCGAGCGATCCACCGCGGAACACGGTTCGTGGCGTGGCGCGCAAGTCGCGGGCAACGTCCCCGAATCCGAACCCCTCGGACCAAAACACGCGCTCGCCCGTGACCAACTCCAAGCTGATGGCCGGGCACTTAAAACGTTTCTGGGCAGAACCGATGAGCGGCGCAAGCTGATCGCGGATCGAGCGAACCGGATCACAGAACGTATCCGCGCCGGAAAAATCGGCCCGTGCGAATCCGATGCTCGCCGGGAGCGAGGCCATGGACAGCAGGAATATTCGGCGTTGGATCATCCTATGCCTGCGAGACCGCGCGGGGTATGTCTGCCGGGTGCGTCGGTCGCGCAAGGCAGGATGCGAATCCGGCGAACCAGACGGTGGGGTCTCACCCTAGCACATTGGGATGGAGTGCCAGACGGATGAAAGTTGTAGGAAAGCCGAGAAGCGAATCGAGAGCCCGGCGCATGCCGCCCCGCCATACGCGCCACGCCATCGGCGCACCGCGGATTCTTGCGCTCGGAGAGCTTGAACCGGGAGCCGATGGTCGGTCACGCGCGGTTCTTCATTCCGAACTGCCCGCGATCGCTCCATACGCGGTCGTTTTCACATTCCGGTCGGCGAGATCCAGACTATCCAGGAGAGCAAACGATATAATGTTGAATATAGTTGGCGGGGTCTTTGTCGTGAAAGAGATCAATTTTCCACCCGGATTCCCCAATCATGGATCGTATGTAATCTCTTCCAAAATAGGCGTTTACGAGTGGTTTGTCTTTTATTCTGTCGTCGAATCCATCGAGCTCGTCATCGATAAACGCGGAGAAAAACAACTTTCCGTTCGCGCGAATTCTTCTTCTTAGCAACTTCAACAAAATTAGCGAATCCTCGGGATTCAGATGAGTAAAAACGGAGAACAACCAAATGAGGTCAAAAGAGCCTACGACCGGTAGGTCGTCTTGAGTGGCAAGCTCAACGCCGCTGCGATTGTACATTTGATTGTGAACGTTCCAGTGAGCAAATCGAAACCGCTCATCGTGGGCCTCAACATTTTTTTGGAGGTATTCGACAATTGGGAGGTCGACCTCCAGACCGGTATACGACTTGATGGGTATCCTGCGAATAATAATCGTCTGCGTGAATCGCACTCCGCAGCCAACATCCAACACATCCACGTTCGCGAGATTCTCGAATCCGGCACTTGCGGTCGCAAGGTCGATCAGGACTTGACCCGTGTGCTCGTATCCGGCGGCAGCCACATCCGGGGCGTTGCGTTGCAATTCCAACGGTACGTCCAACCGATCGATCATCTGCCCCCTCCCGAGCTGGTTGCTGTTTGTCCGCACTCACCCGCAAATCCGGTTCTCAATCACGCGAGACTTGAGAGAGCCGGTACGATCTGCGCGTGCGACCCGTGTTGACTCTCGGGCGTCGTTACGCACCGATCAAGCCGACGCGATCATAAGGCATCCACGTTTGGTAGCGGAAGCGCTGGGCAAACGCGTCCGGCAATCATGGCCCGGGATCTTGCAGGCGTACCAGGCGGGGTCGCTTCTCTCACAACGCGAGCGGATCAGATGCCGGGGAGGCATTTGATCCGCGTCTACGCGTGCCGGCATTCGGCTCGATGTCGTGCGTCTTTCGCCGGTACTGGTGGACCCCCCGTGGCGCGTTCCGGGGCCCGAGGGTCCCGAAACAACGAGGGCTCAACAGCTCGGCTCAGTAGCTCAGGTCCGGGCTGGCGCCGAAGCCGCCGTAGATATCCGGCAACGGACCGCTGTCCGAATCTCGCGCCAACGTGTTGAACAGATCCGAGTTTCCGCGTGAGAGGCCATGATAGACATCGAAGCTGTCTCCCACTCCCGGCTGTACCGCGACCTGATCGGCCGTGGCGCGATGCTCGTCGAAGAGGTCCGGATTCCCTTGTGCTAGACCGTGATAGACATCATCGGCGACGGCGACGGTGGCAAAGAGGGTCGCGGCAAGGATGATTGCGAGCTTGTTCATGATTGTCTCCACTAAGAATCAAAGTCGGTCGGCTTTCGCAACGAAGAATGTCGATGCTTAGCGGAGATAAAGCATGCGCCATGCCAATTTTATAGTATTTTGTTTTATATACCTTTATTACAAACTCTAGCGCAGATTCCACGATGGCTGGGGCGCGGAGACCGAATCGGTCCAACCATTCGTTACGACGATTCGTTACGTTTTGCTCGCCGCTCGAAGACCTTGTTCGGCTCCGCAACGGCGGAACCCCGGCCCGGGGTCCGCGAGACTTACGCAAGCGCGGATCGTGCTCTATGGAGCCAATCCCCAGAACCGTGCGATCCGTCGGGTAGCGCAGAGATCGGCATCGGTCACGAAGTCGGTCTTGCGCGCCGGATCGTCATGCCCGCACCCGGTCTGCTCATCGATCGAAGTGGCGTGCCCGACCGCCCGCGTGATCCATAGCTCAACCCGGGGGACGCCGGCCGCGTCGGCGAAGACGCTCCGCCGATGCGGACCCACCGACTCTTCCGAATCGGCGACCTGGTCGATACCGTTGACCGCCGTCCACTGCTCCATCGAGGTGAAGGCATTGAAGGGGTTCACCACCTCGTCGCCCGTATCGTGCCAGATCGACACCCGCGGCCAGCGCTCGGTGCCGGGCGGCGCCGCCTCGAATACCAGCCGCGCCCACTCCGCCGGACCGGATACCATGCGGTTGCCGTAGCTCATGCAGGCGGAGGCGAGAAACAGATTTGGCGCACAGCCGTATGGCACCCCGCCGACCACCGCTCCCGCGGCAAAGACATCCGGATGGGTTGCGAGCAGGACGCTCGTCATGCCGCCGCCGGCGGACAAACCGGTGACGAACACCCGCTCCGGGTCCACCGGGTAACGAGCGCCGACTGCTTTGACCATGTGACGAATGGACTCCGGCTCGCCAAGGTCGCGACGGCGGTCGAGGGGCGAAAACCAGTTGAAGCAGCGGTAAGGATTGTTGTACCGGCTCTGCTCCGGAAGCAGCAGCAGGAAGCCCAGCTCGTCGGCCAGCGCCGTCCAGCCGGTCTCGTCGTCGAAGTCCGCAGCACCCTGGGTGCAGCCGTGCAGTGCGACCACCAGCGGCGCCGGATTCTTTACCTCGGCGGGAACGTAGAGGTAGGCAGCGAGCAGACCGGGATTCGGCTCGAAGTCGAGCGGCGTCAACCCGTCACCGTGGGCGACTCCGGCGCTGCATAGCAGGCAGCCGAAGACCCACGCCCGAACGCGCGCCGCCGCGTCTATGATTCCAGGACGTACAAATGTGTGTTTCATCGACCTTTCGATAGTTCTCGCTGCCCACTGTTCACCACTTGGTCCGCATCGTCTCAGCCCAGTCCGCTCACCCTAACCTCGACGCTCAGCAACGGCTGCTCGCCCGGCGTGCCGATGAAGCTTCCCGCGACCGGTGGAACGGCCTCCGCGAGCCGAGCGACGGCAACGGCGATATGCCGATTGCCGGTCACCTCGCCGCTGGTGGGATCGAACCCCTTCCACCCGGCCCCCGGCACGTAGACCTCGGCCCAGGCATGCGTCGAGGCGTTCTCGGCGTCGCTGCCCCCCGAATACAGGTAGCCGCTCACGAAGCGACTGGCAAACCCCAGATGTCTGCATACCTCCATGAACAGCGCGGCGAAGTCGCGGCAGGAGCCGCTGTTGAGCGCCAGCGTCTCGGCGGGTGTCTGCACGCCCGCTTCCTCGCGCATGCGGTAGCTGAAGCGACCGTTGATCTCGCGGTTTACCTGCGCCAGCAGCGCGAACGTCTGCATCGGCCGCGGGAGGGCCAACCCGTCCAGCCAATGCCCAACCGCGTCTCGCTCGGCCGGGTACACCAGCTGGCTGAAGGGCGCCAGCTCGACCCGATCCTCCGGCGCATAGTCGAACGGATGGTTGACCGCGTACTCGTCGACCAAGAAATCGAAGGGATTCTCCTCGTAGTGCTGAAGGATGACGTTGCTGGCGATGCGCAGCCGATCGGTCGGCGCGGGAAATGAGACCACCGCAACCGAGTTGTCCAGCACGTCGCGTTTCCATTGCACGGTGTGGTCCGGACTGATGTCCAGCACCGAGGACTCGATGCGGACGTTGTGGTTCTCCCGCGGACGCAGCAACAGCCGGTGCGGCTGGAGCGCCACCGGCTGCGAGAACCGATACTCGGTGACATGGCCGATGTTGAGCCGCCGCATGACTAGATCGCCTTCAAGTGAATCCCGCCACCGACCTTACGACGCCTGCCCGCGCAGATCCAGGGCCGTCATTGACCGCACGAGCTGCGCGTCTCGGTCCTCGCCTGCGCCGTCTCTGGGCCGGTGCATCCCCGAGCGGCCCTCGGTGGCCTACAAGACTCTTCTCGAAGCCACGCCGAGGCCTCGATTCGGGGTGGAAAAAGCCCTTGTGAATTGACGCAGAGGGCGTATCTTGTTTAAAACCTAGTGCTGCAGTGCGTTTTGATCCAAGCGTCCCGGCATCCACCGGGGAATCCCGTCGAACCAACCGTGAGCACGAACCTATGCCAAAGACCCAGAAATCCAATCGCGAACAAAAGAAGCAGGCGACTCTGACCCCGAAGGAAAAAAAGGTAGCGAAGCGCGACAAACGCAACGCTTCGGCGACCGCCCCGCTGGGTGTACAGGGCGGATAAGAACCGGAAGCGGCCCCAGGCGCTGACGAATGGAGCGCTCCGAGAGTCGCCGGTTGGAGCGCGAGCTGATCCACTGCCGGGGAGGCATCTGATCCGTATTTTTTGCCGAGGAGCAACCATGAGCAAGAGCCACCTGAAAACATCGTTTTTCTGCTGCAGCGGTCCGGTGCTCTCCCTGGCCGCCGTCAATGCGTCCATCGGCTCGCTGTTCCTGTGGGTCGATTCCAGTGTCGGCTGGATCTTTCTCCTGATCGCAGCTATCTCGCTCGCCACCTTCGGTGTCGTCGGTGCCGCGCACGGCAGGTCCTTGCACCGCAGGCAGCTCACACCTTCGTTCGGGCGAGTATCGGCGGATCAACGAGAACCGACCCGCGCCTAGGACCAGAGAGACCGCCCCAACCGAGCTTCGACGCCGAGGCATCCGCGGGCTCGAGCGGGGCGGCGCGCCGCGTAAAGCCTAGTGCAGGATGCGCTCGATGATCTCGTGGACCTCGTTCTCCAGCGCATCGGACTCGGTTACCACCAGCTTCCGCTGATCGATGGTGGCGGTGAAATGCCGGGCGTCCTGATGTCTCTGGTAGGCCTCGCGCAACGACTCTAGCAGTCCTTCGATCTGGGCAGGTTTAACCCCGTGCTCGTCCACCAGGGTCTTGAGCCCGCTTACCTTTCCATCGTGAATCCAGGCCAGCCCGAATTTTTTCGGCGGCTTGCCGATGAACACGTAGGCGGCGTGATCGGAAGGGATGACTTCCAGCGGCTCCGACACCTTGCCGAGCAGCTCGCCAAGCTCGCGTTCGACCTTGGCGATCTTTCGAGCGGCGGGGCTTTGCGCATCCAAGGGCGGATAGTCGGGGGTTTTGGCTCCAAATAAGTTACCGAACAGACTCATGCTCACCTCCTCTGGTTTGTGCCTCCGTGGGCAAGAATTTTCTTCTTAGCCTAGTCAGTGACCCGCGGAGGTCAAACCGAATTCTCTTTCAGTATTTCTTTCAGCGACTTAGAACGAGGCCTCTGACCCCCTCTGTCACCGGAGCCTAGCGAATCAAGCATCAAGGATCGCGCCCGCCGGGGACGCGACCGCCTTAACGTCACGTCGGAGATTGCGCCCTCTCGGCCCGGTTGAGATCTCGGCACTGGCACCAATCCTCAATTAGGTCGAGAATCGGCCGCGGAACGGATGAGGCCGCAGTTGCGTTGGGCGTTGCTTGCGGCGCTGTAACCCTTGGGGTTCGCCGACGCTCACCCCAACCTACGATCCCGCGCACGGATCTCGCGATTTCGCCGTTCGACAATCACTGTACGAGAGTCACAGCGTATGAATCCCCAAGATGTGCTTGAGGCCTTCGAGATGCTGCCGGACTGGGACGACCGCTTCGAGTTCGTCGCAGAGCTCGGCGGCGGGTTGCCTTCCATGCCCGAATCACAGAAGACCGACGCCAATCTGGTCAAAGGCTGCAATACGCGGGCATGGCTGACCGCCCACCTGAGCGGCGATGCCCCGCCGCGGCTGGTCTACGAGGCCGACGCGGAAACGCCGCTGGTGCGTGGCTTGGTGGCCCTTTTGCTGGTGCCCTTCCGCGACAAGACCCCGGAGGAAGTACTCGCGACGGACCCCACCGCTTTCTTCGCCCCGTTGGGGCTGGAGCAGCATCTCAGTCCAAACCGCAGGGCGGGCATGGAGGCGTTCATCAAGCGCGTGATGGGCCTCGCCGAAGAGTCTCGCCGACAGCCCGCCTAGCCGGGACACCGAGCGCGGCCGGCCGCGCTGTTGGTTGAGCCGCAGCCTGTTGAGTCGACGCAGCCTCGCGAGCCGATCGAATGCCGAAACGGCACTCGATCAGCGTCTGCTTAGGCGAAATCGTAATGGATGATGTCCTTCACCCGCTGGCAGATCTCCCTTCCGTAGTCGGTCCACTGTCCCTGACCCCAGTAGCGGTAGCAGCTCGTCTGCGAGGCCATCAGATGGTATAGCGCGTTGCGGTAGCGCGGGTCGTCCGTGGGAACCCCTGCCGCCAGCACCTTTTCGTTGAACAGCGCGCTCGCCTCCTCCATCGGCCCGAGCACATTGTCGTAGCCTCGCACCCAGGACAGGTCGTTGGTCCAGCTGCCGCCGTCCATGTGGAAACGATCGTCCTCGCGCTTGAGGTCGGCGATCACCTGCTCAAGCTTCTTCGACCCGTCACCGGGCTGCATGCGCTCCCAGATGCGGTCGTGAAAGAGCGGCCGTACCTCCGGGAAATCGGACTCTTTGATGCCGAGCGCGAACAGGTGCTCCAGATACTCGCTGGCGTTCATTAGCGGTACATCCGTGCCGCTCGCCGCGCGCACCACCTCCAGGTACTTGGGCGGGAACTCGTTCATCATCACGCCGCCGTTTTCCCCGTCGGCGATTTGAGTCACCAGCGGCGGAATCGACTTGCCGGCAAGCTCGACGCGCGCCAGCCCTTGGGCCTCGAACCACGGTTGCATCTGTGCCACCAGCTTGGTGTCGGACCCCTGGGTCTTGACGATGGCGATGATACTGACGGTCTCGCCGCTGGAGCTGGTGCACACCAGCCGATGCGGGATGTGCGGGCGTTCCGGATTGCGACCGTTGTCGGTCTGCTGCACCGAGTGCTCCTGAACCAGCACCCATTGATAACCGCTGTCCACCAGGGTACGAACAAACTCGTAGGCAACGTCCGGGTGATTCGGCAGGGCCATCTCGGAGGGCGAGAATCCGCGCACGCGCTCCAGGGCCTCCCAGCCGAAGATCCCGGCGAAGTGATGCTGAAATGCGCGCACGTGTAGCCGGTAGTCCTGCACCGGTGTCGAGGGAGCGACCGCGTGGCCCCAAGGCATGCCGAGCCACTCCACCGCGGGGGAATACTCCGGGTTGCAGGTAATGCCCTTGAGCGCGTCGATGACCGAGTCCTCGCCCATACGGCGCAGGCCGTCGAGCAAGGTGCCGGAATACTCCATCATGCAGCGCGGCGCCTTGCCCTCCCCGAACAACTGCGGGATGAATTCGCCCATGCGCTTGTAGCACCAGACGAAGACCGAGGCATTGTGGTTGTCGCCGATCCCCTGGTTTTCCATCATGTACTGTAGATTGCTGATCAGCGCCGCCGTGCGCAGGTCGGGCCCGCCGGCGGGAATCAGCGGCTGATGCTGATGCAGTGCGATCGCGCTGGCCGCGCGGACGGAGCCGAAGTCGATCCCGCCCGCCTGTCGGTACAAGGATTTCTTTCGTCCGGCGGTCATCACCTGCTCGATCTGCGACTCCGAGCCGCTGATGTTCGGCAGCTCTCCAACGTATTCCGGCAATTGATTCACGATTGTTCCTCTGGTCTGTAAACGGCGCTCGAGGCCGGTTTGAAATCAGCCCACGCCGGGGCGTGGCTCGTCGTCGGGTTCGTCCCCCCGGTGGTCCGCTCCGGACTCGTCGGGGGCTTGGCTCGGGTCGATGCCGACACCCGCCAGGACTTCCCGGGCGGCTTTTAGATCGGACTCGGCACGCGGTACCCAGTCCTCGCCCCAGTAGAGGTTGCAGCTCGTTTCCGCCCGCAGCAGACGCCACAGCGCCTCATCGACGGCTTGGCCATGCGCAGCACCACCGCCCGCTTCTTCGCCGCCTCGCGGGCGGGCAGCGTGCACCACGCGGCTCAAGGCGGCGAATTCACCCAGCGTCTGCTTCTGCGCCTGTGAGCCGGTCCATTGGGTGAAATCACGACCATGATGCCAACCCGTATTCCAGGCCCCGGTGCGAACCCGCACCTCGCCGTGAGCACCGTGGACGTTGAGGTAGTCGCTGATAAAGGTCGGGGAGATCCCGGCGTCGCCGGCCTTGACCCGCTCCAGCAGCGGCACATAAAAGGCGCTCCAGAAGTTGGCCCCTTCGGTCACGTTGCGGAACCAGCCGCCGTTCTCTCCGTCGGTGCAGGTCGTCACCAAGGGGGCAAAGTCGCACCATTTGGTACGCTCAGCGACCTCGGAGAGGAACCAGCCGACCTCCATCCCGGATTCTTGCGCATCGGAAAGCTCACGATCGCGCACGATGACCGTGATCTCCGCGCCCCCGAAGCGGGCGATATGCGGGCGATAACGCAATGCCTGCCAGCTCATGCTCGTCACCGGCTCCACGTGCTCGCTGTCGACCAGCACGTAACGGTAGCCGAAGGCCTGCAGCAGCGGGATCAGCTCCATCGAAAAGGCCATCTCGGGTGGCCAAAAGCCCTGAAACCGCGGCCGCCAAAGCAGGTGCTTGGCGATCCCGAGCCAGCGCTGCAGGTGCTCCTCCCGGTCCGACTCGGGGATCAGCGGTAGCACCGGATGGTAATACCCGGTCCCGAGCACCTCAAACAGGTCCTGGTTCTGAAACTGCCAAAGCAACGATCCGCAGTCGACGATCCCGTAGACCTGTTGTTGGAATTCGGGATCGGCGAGGGTCTCGAGCAGGGTGCCGGAGAGCGACAGGTGCACCCGAGCCAGGGACTCGTGCCCCCATAGACTGCGTGGAATGCGGTCCAGCGCGAACAGGATTTCCTTCGCCTCCCAATGGCGATCCTCCAGCAGATGCTGAAGGTTGCCCGAGGGTTGGTGCAGATTGAGCACGAGTGCGTGGTGAGCCAACATCGAATGGAGCCCGTATTGGACGTGAAGGGGTTACGCTGCCGCCAACGGCGATGGTTGCGGCAACGGCATGCGGAAAGGCGCCCCGGCGCAGGACGCAAGCGCCGGGGAAATCACAGGAACAGTGCGGCGAGCGGCACGAGAACCATCAAGCTGACAACCGTGAATACAATGGCAAGTCGGATCCAATTCGGGTGCATCACGGATCTCCCCGGGTGAGGTCCAGGTCCCAGTCGGCGGGCCGACAGCGAGATTCTAGTCTACTCGTTGCGCCGGCGTAAGCGTTATGCGGGCCGGTCGTCGACCCCCGTGAGCGCTTGCGCAAACCGCCGGGACCCTCTATTTCTAGCGACCATCCAGCGCCAAGGCAGACCGCACGAATCGCGTATGCAACACGTCATCGTCGATCCCGATTCCAAGTCGCTCGATCAGCACTTCGCCCTGATCCGAGCCCCGCGGCGTACCCGAGCCCGTTATCCGGAAGGCTGCGTTACCCTGATGGCCGACGAGCGCTCGGCGCTCGCCGGCGCCGATCCTGCGCACAACCTGCACCCCGCCGAGGTCTACGGGCCGTCGTCGTCCTCGGAGGGACAGCGCATCTTCTTCTTGGTGCGCTGGCTCACGTGAGCAGCCCGCGGTCGGACATCGAGCCCGGCTCCAACGGCAGCCCTCCGGGCGCCGGCGCGGAGCGC
>JBGSTR010000114.1:0-4831 GCA_041736365.1 Chromatiaceae bacterium
GGTGTGAACGACCCCCGCCGCACCTCGCTCAGGATCGGTCGCCGATCAACACGGGATCAGAACCCAAATACGCAGCGAGCGCATCGCGTTCGGGGGTGGCCGCACCGTTGAACTAGTCGATCCAGGCCGTTGAGGTGCAGCGGTTCTGGGCGCGTCCCCGGAATGACCCGCAAGCGGCGCCGCGCCAGCGCCATTGTAATTCGGTCCGGGTCGGGCGGGAAACGCTCTACAGGGCCCGCAAAGCGCCACCCGTGGATCGCCAACCTCGCCGCGCGCGCTCGGACGCCGCTTGGCGGAAAACTGGACGGTTCCGCTGGGTCCTCCACCCTCTCGAAAACTCTCCGATGAACCGTCAAGGGACGCTGTGGCCCGTTTTCGCTCGATTACGGCCCTGCTGTTCCGACTGGTAGGTCTGCATCAAAGCGATTAGCCGGAGTGCTGAAATGAAGCCGGGGGTGGAAGCCCTCGATCAATTGCCGTTCGCCAAAGCCACCAATCTTGAGCAGGTCGGCCGTCTTTAATCTTGGACGGTGCGACAGCGCGTTCGACCAACCTTTTTCCGCTTGGCCGGGGATCGCGGCTGTGGTCGAACCGGGCGACGCCGCCAGGGCCTGGCGCGGCGCCTCCCGGTGCCATCGCGCCGACGGCGCCGCTAATCAGTTCACGCCGATGACCAAAAAACTCCAGCTATACGCTTCGGTGAGCGACGTTCCCGAACTGTCGGTCACGGCATCGGCCGGTACCGTAACGGTCCACACCTTGCCGCCGAGCGACGGCGACGTCAGCGAGCCCTGCGCATAGATCCGAAGCCACGCCCCCTGCACCGAGACCTGCGTCGCGAGCGTGCTATCGGGCGAGCTGAGCACCACCTGACCTGCGCCCGGACCGAGCTTGATGTCGCGTGACAATCGAGCCGCGATCTCCACATTCGGAAACGGCACGGTGGCACCGGGCAACGGGCTCGTCGTTTCCACCCGTAGCGGAACGAGCTTGAGCTCGCCAATTGGTCGCCATGGGCTGAGGTCCATCAGCTTGCCGAAGCGGTAGCCATAGCCCAGCTGTAATTGAAGGGTCATCGGTTGTGTGCTTTCGATACTCGGCAGCGCGACGGACACGCGCTCGCCGGCGCCGACCTGCACCCACTTCTGCCACGAGCCGGGCGAGGCCGCGTCTGAGCCGTCCGGCGCCCACCGCACCGACGCGCGCAGCTCAAGCGGCAATTCGGTCGGGTTGGTCAGCTCGATTGCCCTGCTGCTCGGGCTCCAGCGGGCTTCGACCTTCGACAGCGGCGATGCGCTCTTGGCGTACGCCTTGATCGCAAGATTGCCGTAAACGAGCTCCTCCGCACCGGTCTCGTGATTGACCTCCGGAACGGTTGTCAGATCGAACCAAGTAGCTCCATCGCGGCTGACGTAGCTCTCGCCCGGTGAGGCCTCGAAGGGATCGTTGAAGGGTTTCTTTTCGACCCATAACGGTGCGAAGTTCTGCTCCGCGTCGACCTGATGGCCTGTCAGGAGCACGGCGAAGCGCTGACCCGACCTCAGACTCACGGGGTGGCGGAGCGCCACGCTGTGGTAGCCGCCGAGTTGAGGCTCGACTGCCACGCGCGCGACCACGCGCCCCGGACTAAATGGCGCGCTTCCGGGGTCTAGATGGACGCTTACGTGAAACACCTCGGACCTGCCCGGATAAGGATGCTGGAAGAAACCAAGCGCGACCAGATGCTCGTCCTTTTCGGCGGTGAAGACATTCGCCCCGATGAGCGTTGGGATGTAATCGTTGAGATTGCCGGGGATGGTTGACGGGGTGATCAGGGTGCGCGTGCCGTAGGGGTCGTGCTGATACAGCCTGTCGGCTTCCGGTCCGTGCCTCAGGAAAGCGACGACGGCGTTGTAGCCAACAGTACCGTCGTAATATGAAATGGAATAGAAGCCGCCGTCGTTGTTGCGGGCGATAAAGGCGCCATCGCCCGCCGGCGTATAGGTCGTGCCCTGAGCGGTGTAGGTGAACTTGTTGCGGTCGAATCGATCGTCCCAGCCGATCAGTGCCACGGCGTGGGCGGGCGAATTGCCGGGCCAGTAGTAGGCCTGATACGTGGGGTTGCCGATCCCGCGCCAGCCGACCGACGCGTAGACGGGGCCGTGCTGACGGATCGCCTGCTTGATTTGCGCGTTGTCGAGTGGTCCCTGTCGCACGGGAATCCAGACAACCTCGTTGACATGCGCGCGAATCGGCACCCCGGCGGCGTGCGCCGGCCTGGCAAGCCCCCGTTTGCGTTCGCTGCATATGTGCCTCGGAGAGCGCGACGGGCGTGCCCGTGTCAGCAGTAAGCTTCGACTCCATGACGTAGGTCGCCGCGCTCGCCCAGCACGACGCGCACGCACTGTCCGGCCCCGACGGCGCGGCCCTGCCGTGCTCGCGCAGATCGAATCGAGCGTTGAAAGGCGTTAGCGCCGCATCGCGAACGGCGTCCCCCAGCCGCAACGTTGGCACGGTATCGGACAAAGGCGGTTCTGCGTCTGCCGCAAACCCGACAGGCCCGACCACAACCAACGCGAGCGCAAGCAGATTGGCAAGGCGTGTATGACGTGGCTGAATCATGCGCTTTCTCATCATCGATTCCCTCTCGCTGCGCCCGGCACCCGATCACAGCGTCTGCCGGGCTGATCACAGTTTCTTCGTAGCGGTTCTCCCACGCCAAAGCATAGCGTCTCGGCACGCAGGGAACGGCGGGCTGCGACACCACGAGCGCGCCAAAAACAACGTTTGGATGCTTGTGTTTCCGGCCTGCTCGGCATCGCGGAAAGAGGCGCTGTAGCCGTCGCTGATCACCAATTGGCCGGCATGCGCCGTCTCACCGAGCCCCTCATGCAGCGCCGCACGCGACGACCGCAAGATAAACACCGGATCGCCCCCTCCGCAGTCGATGTCGGTATCGCCCCCGATGGGCCAAAAATGCCCGGTCTTGAGCTCGCCTTTCGGCGCGCCGCGCCGTTGGGCCTTGATCGGCGTCTCGTTCATCGCCCGCACCGGGCAGGCGCGGATCCCCCCCACTGGTCCGCGACGATGGGCGCGAGCAGCGGGGCAGCGTCGAGCACCAGGTGGGTGTGCCACTGGCGAGAGACCTCAATGCCGGCCGCCGTAGACGCTGATGCTGGCGGTACAGCGGCACATCGTACTGAAACTTCCCCACGATCAGCGCGCCGAGGAATCCAACATCGGGGCGCGAGCCCTCGAGCACGGCGGGCGGTGCGCGGGGGTACGACACGGCGCCGGATAGCTGCCGCTTGATGCTGTGGCGTACGTACTGAAGGATCGGGTGGCTGGCCGGATCTTGGGCGAAACGGTAGTGGAACGCTCGGCGATGACCTCGAAGTCTTCCGCGTACCAGTCCCTGCATGCCGGGGTTGGGCACTTCGATGCAATCCATCGGTACGCGGGTAGGATCGATGTACGGTGTTTCGTCCTCCCGGGGGCCCGGGCGATCTGCTCGCCGGGCGAGGGATCGTGGTCTCCTACGAAACGGCTCGCCAATGAGGCGGAAGTTTCGGCCGACGTATACCCGCACAATCCGGAACTGGGACGGTCGTCGGGGGATGACGACTGGTATCTGGACGAGACGTTCGACTCTATTCGCGGGCAGCGCCACCAACTTCAGCGCAAGCGCGACCGTTGCGCGGCTGAGCGCTTCTTCCACAAGGTCTGGAAGGGGCACAGGGCATTTCACGACGCCTGTTGACCGACCGGCGGCCCAGTCCTGCATTACTCACGCACGCTACGAGCTCAGCACCCTGACGGCCCAACCGGGCCGGGTTTGACAGCGTTCCCGGACGCCTGCTAGCCTCGGCTTACCACGTCTTACCGGTTCAGCTTCCATGGAAACCGTACGTCTTTCAACTAAGGGTCAAGTCGTCATCCCTAAGGAGATCCGCAACCGGCACCGCTGGGAGGCTGGCACCGAGCTTGTCATCGAGGATCGGGGCGACCTGCTCGTGCTGCGCGCCGCCAAGCCGTTCCCGCTCACACGAATCGAGGACGGCTTGGGCTGCACTGGATACCGCGGACCCGGGAAGTCTCTCGAAGAGATGGACACGGGTATCGGGGACGCCCTGCGGCGGGAGTGGGCCCGGGGAGGCTCCTGATGATCTCCGTGGACACGAATGTCCTGGTGCGCTACCTGACCAACGACGATGCCGAGCAAGCCCGCAAGGCTGTGGCCGTGCTCGCCGGCGCCGACACCGTGCTGCTGACCCACACGGTCCTGTTGGAGCTCGAATGGGTGCTGCGTGCGGTCTATGACCTGTCCCCCAAGATCATCCACAGCTCCATGATGCAGGTCCTCGGCCTTGCGAATGTCCAGGTAGAAAAGGCGGAGCAAGTCGCGAGGGCTCTCTCCTGGTACGAACAGGGCATGGACTTCGCAGACGCCTTGCATCTTGCCCTCGCCGCAGGTGTCGAGCGTTTCTTCACCTTCGACCAGCGCTTCGTCAAGGCCGCATCTGCTCAGAGGCTGCCCGTGCAGCTAATCTAGGCCGCTGGGCCGACGGCGGACCCGGTAGTATGTGCCGCGATTCGCCGCGACTTCGGCGCCCCGGCGATCGATTTCCGCTCCGTGGAGCCGCGCATCAGGGCGCGAGGGGTGCGCGCCTACCTACTGACCCTTGCCGAGTACGAGCGGGCGCGCGAACGGCTGACGCTGGTCGACCGTGTCGTCCTGAGCCTGTTCTATCGCGTGGGGCTGCGGCCCGGGGAGTGTGCGCGGATCGCACCGGCGGATCTGTGGCTCTAAGGCGAGCCCGTGCTCTATGTCCGCAGCCGTCGAGGCGCACGC
>JBGSTR010000128.1:0-3740 GCA_041736365.1 Chromatiaceae bacterium
CCTGCCGCCGCCGCCAGGTTGGCGGCCGTCGGCATCAGCACCATCGCCAGGCCGACGGTTAGAATCGTGTGGCCCACAACGATCCCGGCGGCACCGAAGCGCGCCGGCTGCGCTAGGATCGCCGAGAGCCGCTGCAGGCCCTCGCCCGGCGCCACCTCCGCTTTCTGTGCCGCCTCGCCCAAGGCGTAAACGTCCGCGATCTGGTCCAGCCGCAGCGTCTGCGGTTCGCATTGGGCCAGGGTTACGCGCTCGCCTGCTTCGTCGTGAATCGAAATGAACACGGCGGTGGGAAACGCCACGACGCGCGACTTGCGCAGCCCGTAAGCCGCCGCGGTGCGGCGCAGGATCAGCTCCACCTTCGCCGTCTGCTCGCCGCACGCTATGTAGGCCTGCCCCAGCCGGAACATGAACTCGAGCAGGGTCGCCGTGTCGGGTGCCATGGATTCCGTCTTCATAATACCCGGCCGGCCGGGACCTTCTCCGCCGCGAAGCCGCCTATTCCTGGGTCGCCAGCACCACGGCCAGTCGGCAGGCCTTGAGGTACTCCGACACGTTCACGTACTCATTGACGGTGTGGACCTCGGCCTGTCCCGAGCCGAAGGTCACCGTCGGCACCCCGTGCTTGACGAGCCAGTTGGCATCGAGCCCACCGTTCGAGCGGATGACCTCGGGTGTCATCCCGAGCGACTCGACCGCGCGCCGGGCGTACTGCACCGCCGGCGACTTCTCGTCGAGCGTGAACGGCGGATAGGACGGTTGGGCATCGAATTTGACCTCGGCCATCTCGCCGTCCGAGCTTTTCACCGCTTCCCGCGCCTTCATGAACGCGTCGCGGAAGCTCGCCGCGATTTTACCGGCGAACGCGGCATCGTGGCTGCGTGCTTCACCGGTGATGTGCACGTAATCGGTGACGACGTTGGTGGCCTCACCGGCCGCCTTGCGGTCCTTGCCGCTGAACACGCCCACGTTACTGGTCCCCGCGCCCTCGGCCTTCGTGACCTTGCCGAACCAGCCGGCGCGATGCGCTTCGGCGAGTGCGATCGATCCGACGAGCGTGGCGGATATCCCCTTTTCCGGGGCCACTCCGGCGTGCGACGCCTTGCCCTTGATCTCCACCTCCCAGTTTTCCTGGCCGACGGCGGCGATGAGCAGCATGTTCGCGTGGGTGGTGTCCACGTTGAAGCACATCCTGGCGCCCCCGAGCTCCTTGGGGTCGAGCTCGCGCGCGCCGTGCAGGCCGCTCTCCTCGCGTACCGTGAACAGCAGGGTGAGCGGCGGGTGCGGCAGCTTGTGTTTCAGCAGCGTCTCGACCATGCTGACGATCACCGCGCACCCCGTGCGCGCATCGCCGCCGAGCGCGGTGCTGCCGTCGGTCACGATCCGGTCGCCCTGGCGCATCGGTTTGGCGCCGGCACAGAGCGCAACCGTATCCAAGTGGCTCGAGAAGAGCAGCCGGTCCCCCTTCCGCGTCCCCGGAAGCTCCACGATCAGATTGCCGGTCTGGGTGGGGAGCGGGATCTTCGTGTGGACGTTGTCGAAGCGGACTGCCGCCGCCGGCACCCCGACCCGCTGCAGCGCGGCTGCGACCGCCTCTCCGATCGCCCTCTCCTCGCCGGTGATGCCTTCCACCGTCAGAAAGTTCATCAAGTGGGCTTCAGCGGCACTCTCATCAAGCGCTACGTTTTTCATCGCGTGCTCCTTTCACATTCATACTCCGGCCGGCGCTAAAAGCCCCACGGCAGACCGAGCAGGTACCAGACCGTAAACAGACCCGTCCACGCAATTGCCATCCATGCCGCGTACGGCAGCAGCAGCGCCACCACTGTGCCGATGCCGGTGTCCTTGGCGTACTTCTGTGCAAACCCGACGACCAGGGCGAAATAGGCGTTGAGCGGCGTGAGCGTATTGGTCGGCGAGTCGCCGACGCGATAGGCCGACAATAGGGCAGCGGGGTCTACGTTGAGCGTCACGAAGAGCGGCACGAAGACCGGCGCGAAGATCGCCCACTTGGCGATCGCAGGTGTGAATACGATGTTCAACAAGGTGACGACGACGATGAACCCCAAAAGCATCCAGATCGAGCCGATGTCAGCAGCTTTGAGGGCGTCGGCCATCGTCACCGCCATCAGGGTCGGCATGTTGCTGTAGTTGAAATAGGCGATGAACTGGCTGATGACCAAAAACAGCAGGATCGTTCCACCGAGCCCGCTGATCGCCTTGGTCATTGCACCGATGACCTCGGCGTTGCTCTTCATCGTGCCGGCCCCGATGCCGTAAGCGACGCCGGCCGCGAGGAACACGAACATGATCGCGACGATCAGCCCGTTCATGAACGGCGAGTCGCCGATCAGCGCGCCGGTTTCCGGGTTTCGCAGCGGAGCGCCGGAGGGCAGGGTCAGAAGCGCGCAGATCCCCAGTACCAGAACCAGCGCGACCCCGGCAAAGGCGAGACCGCGCCACTCGGCCGGCGCCAGGCCGGAGCCCTGCGCGTCTGGCTCGGTGCCCTCGGCCTGACCCGGATCGAACTTGCCCAGGCGCGGCGAGATGACGCGATCGGTGATCAGCGCGATCACGACCACGAGCAGTGGCACCGAAACGATCGAGAACCACAGGCCTGAGGTCAGGTCGATCGTTCGCGTCGGGTCCACCATGCGGATCGCGTCGTTGGTCAGCTCGGTCAGCACCGCATCCAGCGGCTTGATGAGCATGTTGAGGTTGAAGGCGCCGGCCACCGCTGCGAACCCCAGCGCGATGCCCGCCAGCGGATGCCGGCCGAGGCTGAGGAAGGCGGCGCCGGCCAGTGGGATCAGGACCACATATCCGGCGTCCGCGGCGATGCTGGAGAGCACGCCGACGAAGGCCAGCAGGTAGGTGATCGACCAGGCGGGCGCGACGGACACGATCATGCGGATCAGGGCCCTGATGAGTCCGGCTTCCTCCGCCACGCCGACGCCGACCATCGCCACGACGAGGAGCCCGATCGCGGCGAACCCCATGAAATTGGGCACCAGCCGGACGTACATGTCGCGGATCCCGCTCGCCGTGGCGAGGCTGCGGGCGTTCGTCGTAACAGTCTCGATCGCGTGGGTCTGCGGATTGATCACCTGGTAGGTGACGCTCGCGCCGGTCGCTTCCAGGATGAAGGAGAGGACGATGACAAACCCAATCAGGATCAGGAAGATAATCACCGGGTGCGGCACCCGGTTGCCGACCTGCTCGACGGTGTCCAGGAACCGCTGCATCATCGATTTGGGTGCTCCGGCGGTCTCGACCATGGTCTCAGCTCCTCGTCAGATGGGCATTCCTATAAGGAAATCTCCCGGAGCAGGACCGATATCGGCTCGCACCGGGAGACTCCATAGCCCTATTTGAAACTGCAAGCGGTCACCGCGGCGCTAGTGATACGGCGCGAACGCCGCGGCAACGTCGGCTCCTTTTCCGCCGCGCATGACGAGGCCAAGCAGCAGCCGCGCCTTGAGGCCCGAGAGGCAGCCCGCGGGCACGACGCCGCGCTGGATCAGATCGATCTCCGACCCGGGATAGCCGTAGGTGCGGGTGAACACATGGCCCGTCATCGCACGGCTCGCGAGCACCACCGGGATCTTCGCCGCAAGATCGCCGACGATCGGAGCGACGTCCGCGGGCACGTGGCCGGCGCCCATCCCCTCTATCACCACGCCCGCGTAGCCCAACCCGGGCAGCGAACCGAACAGGCGCCCGTCGTCGCCCATGACGGCCTT